>NZ_JBEYZW010000011.1:0-10858 GCF_040646215.1 Streptomyces sp. NPDC046215
ACCCGTACACGGTCGGAAAGAGGCACCCCCGGTGGGGGATCCGGCGTTCGAGGACAAGGCACAGCAGCCCGTCTGGGGGCACCTCCCAGCGTTAGCTGGGGGAGTTTGAGGACACCGCCGCGCAGCGGTGGTGCACCCCCCGCCTAGTCCAGGACGTGCCCGTCCCCGGCCCGCGACCCGCGCGAGCGCCGCAGGTCCGTCAGCGCGAAGGTGCGCTGCAGCCAGCGGTCCTGCCCGTCGTAGCGGGGCCGGAACGGCGTCCGGCCGTGGACGGTGACCCGGTTGTCGACGATCGCCAGGTCGCCCGGCACCAGCCGGATGTCCTGCGCGGTGCGGTCGAACAGGTCCTGGAGTTCGAGCAGCGCGGACGCGGCCCGCCCGGTGGTCGGCTTGGTGGCCGCGAAGTCCACGCAGCAGTCCGGGTCCTCGGCCGCGCCGTACAGCACCGCGTGCGGCGTGGAGACGCCGTCGCTCATGCCGAAGGAGGGCGGCGGCTCGGTGACGAACTCCTCGCTGAACAGCGCCTGCCGGCTCGCGTCGCTCAGCAGCGGCAGTGCCTGCCGGATGCAGGCCGTGCGCAGCTCGGCCACCCGCTCGTGGTCGGCCCGCAGGCACAGCAGCAGGACGAAGTCCGGGCGGTGCGGGTGGAAGGCGTTCTCGGTGTGGAAGGAGAGCCGCACGGAGCCCGCGTTGCTCTGGTAGTCCTCCTGGCCGGGGACGGGCACCACGTCCTGCACGATCGCGCCGCTCTTTTCCGGGCGGTACGCGGCCGGGTCGCCCAGGCCGCCGGCGACCAGGGTCAGGACGGCCGCGGCGAGGGTGGCCTCGCGCTGGACGGAGCCGGGCCGCGCCGGGGTCGGCGGCAGCGCGTCCCCGCCCACCGGCAGGCCCTGGATCAGCAGGGTGCCGGTGGGGCCGGAGTCGCGGTGGAACTCCCGCAGCGCCCGGACCAGGTCGCGCGGCAGCTCCGGCCAGGCCAGCCGGGCGGCGGTCAGCCACTCCGGCCGGTCCACCAGGGCGTCCGCTTCCCCGGCCAGGGCCCTGGCCACGCGTTCGGTCAGCAGCGCGTCGACGTCGCTCACCCTGAGGGTGTGCGCCCGCGCGCCGCTCTCGAGTACGACCGTCATCGTGATCAGCCCATCGCCTCGACGACGCTGCGCGGGCGCATGTCGGTCCAGTTCTCGGTGATGTAGGCGAGGCTCGCCTCGTGGCTCGCCTCCTCCTGGGCCACCCGCCAGCCGGCGGGGACCTCGGCGAAGGAGGGCCACAGTGAGTACTGCGCCTCGTCGTTGACCAGGACCAGGTAGCGTCCCTCGGTGTTCTCGAACGGGTTGGTCATCGTGTGTCTCTCTCTGCTGTGCTCGGTGGTGCGGTGGGAGAGCGGCCGGCGGGACCGGCGGCCGCTCACTGCGGTGGGCGCGGGCCCGGTCAGGCCGACTCGGCGACCACGGCGGGCCCGCTGACGTCGAGGGCCTCGGGGCCGTAGATGTGCCGCACCCAGTTGGGCTGGTAGACGGTGTCGAGATAGCGCTCGCCCAGGTCGGGCGAGATGGCCACGGCGGTGATCCCCGCGCGGTCGCGCGCGTGGTCGTCCAGCCAGCGCGCGGCGCCGGCGACGACGGTGCCGGTGGAACCGCCGAAGAGGAAGCCGTGGCCGACCATCCGGCGGCAGGCCCGCACGGTGTCGATCTCCGGTACCTGCACGACGTCGTCCACGAAGGACTCGTCGAGCATCGGCGGCCGGACGCCCGCGCCGAGGCCCGGGATCATCCGGGCGGCCGGCGGTCCCCCGAAGGTGACCGAGCCGACGCTGTCGACGGCGACGATCCGCACGCCGGGCCGGTGTTCCTTGAACCAGCGGGCGCAGCCCATCAGCGTGCCGGTGGTGCCCGCGCCGACGAAGAGGACGTCGAGGCCGGGGAACCGGTGGGCGATGTGCGGTGCGGTCAGCCGGTAGTGGGCCCGCCAGTTGTTGGCGTTGACGTACTGGTTGAGCCAGACGTAGCGCTCGTCGCTCGCGCACAGCTTCCGTACGTGGGCCATGCGGGCGCCGAGGAAGCCGCCCTCGGGGGCGGGTTCGGTGACGGTGTGCACCTCCGCGCCCAGCGCCTCCATCAGCTGCCTGGTGGCGAGGTTGCAGCGGGAGTCGGTGACGCACACGAAGCGGTAGCCCTTGCCGGCCGCGATGGTGGCGAGGGCGACCCCGAGGTTGCCCGAGGAGGATTCCACCAGGATCGAGCCGGGGCCCAGGAGGCCCGTGGCCTCGGCCGCCTCGATCATCTCCCGGGCGGCCTTCTGCTTGATGGAGCCGGCGAAATTGAACCCCTCGCACTTCAGGTAGAGGGGGACGCCGGCCGCGGAGCGCAGGTCCACGTAGAGATCGTCTTCATTGAATTCCTGCGGAGCCGAGATGATCGGCACAGTACCTCCCGCATTCGCGCAAGATGGAGGATGCGGACCGCCGCTCAGCCGTATCGACGCATCTCATGGAAGAAGTCCTCGACGACCGCCAGCTCTCCCTCGGCGAGCACGGTGTCGTAGATTTGCTTGCCGACCGCGAGGTCCAGGACCCCCAGGCCGAAGGGCGAGAAGATCACCGGCCGGTCGGCGGGCGGGGTGACGCGCCCGGTGAGCACGTCGTAGAGGGTGCCGTCGATGAAGTCCCGGTTTCCCACCTGCTGTTCGGCCAGGTGGGGCGAGGTGTCGGCCTTGAGGCAGTGCTCGATGTCGTCGACGATGTTGACCGCGCCGAGGATGATCTCGGGGGCCAGGTCGCGCAGCGACACGTGCAGCACCAGCGGGTTGTGCGCGAACAGGCCGGGGTCGGTGACGTGCGGGGTGCCGGCGGTGGTCGCGAACACCAGCAGGTCGCTGGAGCGGATCAGCTCCTCGGCACTGTCGTGCACGGTGATCTTCGTACCGTCGCCGGAGGCCCGGCCCAGGTAGTCGGCGAAGCCGCCCGCGTACTCCGCGGACAGGTCGAAGACACCGGCCTCGTCGAAGGACCAGCCGGTGCCGGCCAGGTACGCGTGGATGTAGCGGGCGATCATGCCGACGCCGAAGAAGCCGATCCGGCGGGGCCGCTCCCGGCCCGCGCTCAGCTTGTCGGCGGCCAGGGCCGCCGAGGCCGCGGTGCGGGCGGCGCTGATGATGGAGCTCTCCAGGCACGCCAGCGGGTAGCCGGTGTCGTGGTCGTTGAGGACGAGCACGGCCGACGCCCGGGGAATGCCGGCCGCCACGTTCTCGGGGAAGCTGGAGATCCACTTGAGGCCGTCCACCCGGGACTCGCCGCCGATCGACGCGGGGAGCGCGATGATCCGGGAGGTCGGGCGGTCGGGGAAGCGCAGGAAGTACGAGGGCGGGTTGACGGTGTCACCCGCGCCGTGGGTGCGGTAGGCGGCCTCGATGATATCGACGACCTCCCGGTGCCGGCCTTCGAGGACACGGTGCACCTGGCCGCCGGGTATCACGGCGAACGAAGGTGTCGTCGCGGAACGGGACATCAGGGACTCCACGGTTCGGATTCAGGAGAGGCGGATTCAGGAAAGGACGTGGCCGGCGAGCCGGACCGGGTTGCCGAGGACCACCACGACCTCGCGCTCCCCCTCGTAGGGGTCGCGGCTGTGGGCCATGCGCAGGTTGTCGACCAGCAGGACGTCGCCGTCCCGCCAGGGCTCGCCCACGGCGGCGGCCCGGTAGGCGGCGTTGATCGTCTCGACGGTGTCGCCGTCGAGGGGGGTGCCGTCGCCGTAGGCGGTGTTGAAGGGCAGCCCCTCGGGCCCGTACACGTCGGCGAGGTAGTCGCGGATCATCGGGTCGAGGGTGCGCTCGTTGAGGAACGCCGCCTGGTTGAACCAGACCCGGGCCCCGGTGCGCGGGTGGCGGACCACCGCGGCGCGGCGCTGCCGGGTGCGCAACTGACCGTCCGGCAGCCACTCGTGCTCCAGGCCGGCGGCCGCGCAATAGGCGTCGACGGCCGCGCGGTCCTCGGTGCCGAACGCCTCCGACCAGGGCACGCCGATCTCGTGGTACGTGCGGGTCAGCAGCCATCCGTCGCGCTCGAAGCGGGCGACGAGGTCCTCGGGGAGGGCCTCCAGCACCGCCTGCGAGTCGGCGACCTCGGTGTTGCCGCCCTTGAGGGGCGCGGTCAGGCAGCCGAACAGCGCGAAGGAGGGCACCTCGGTGGCGTAACTGACCTCGTGGTGCATGCACATCGGCTCGTCGGGCGGCCACTCCGAGGAGGAGTAGACGCCCTCGGCGTACGCGCGCCGGGTGGCGAACCGCTCCCGCTCGGTCATCCGCTCGATGCCCAGGGCCGCCGCGACCCCGGCCACCTCGTCGGCCGAGGCGACGCCCAGGCCGCGCAGCAGCACGGCGCCGTGCCCGGCGACGGCGGCGTGCACCTCGTCACGGTGCGCCTGGGCCCAGCCGGCCCCGGTGGCACCGGCGAGCGTCACCTCAAGGACGGGCAGCCCGCCGGGTGAGGTGGCCGTGGCCGGTGAATCCTGCACGGGTATGGAGCTCATCTTCGTCGTCTCTCTCGGTCGTTCCCGCCGGGTGCGGGCGCGGGCGGTGCTTCACGCATCGGCGTCGGCGTCCGCGGTGTCCGGCCGCTGCGCCGCCTTGCGGTCCAGCAGCGCGGCCACGTCGGCGACCGTCGGGGTGAGGGCCAGCTCCTTGATCGAGACGGCCCGTTCCAGGGCGATGACCAGCCGCAGCGCGGACAGCGAGGTGCCCCCGAGGTCGAAGAAGCGCGCGTGCCGACCGATGCGCTCGGCCGGGACCTTGAGCACCTGGGACCACAGCGCGGCGACGCGCCGCTCGGTGTCCGTGGCCGGTGCCTCCAGGCCCCCGTCGGCGGCGCTCCGCTCGGCCTCGGCGGCCAGCCGGGTGAGCGCCTTCTTGTCGATCTTCCCGTTGGCCGTCAGCGGGAGCACGGGCCGGTGGTGCAGGTGCTGGGGCACCATGTAGGACGGCAGGGCCGCCGCCAGCGACTCCCGGACGCCCTCGGCGGACTCCGGCGTTCCGGTGTAGTAGCCCACCAGGTAAGGCCGCTCGGCGATGCCGGCGATCACCACGGCGCCGTCACGGACCCCGGGGGCGGTCAGCAGCCGGTTCTCGATCTCGCCGATCTCGATGCGGAAGCCGTTGATCTTCACCTGGGAGTCGCGGCGGCCGAGGAACTCCAGGGTGCCGCCGGGCAGCCAGCGGCCGAAGTCACCCGAGCGGTAGAGCCGCTCCCCCGGCCGGTGCGGGTCCAGGCCGAAGGCGGCCTTGGTGCGGGCCTCGTCGTTGACGTAGCCGCGGCCGACGCAGACGCCGGAGAAGACGATCTCGCCGGGCGCGCCCAGCGGCACCGGGGCGAGGTGCTCGTCCACCACGTAGACGCGGGTGTTGCGGATCGGCTTGCCGAGCGGCACCGACCGGTGGTCCGGCACCCGGTCCATGACCTCGTGGTTGGTGTCGTCGGAGGTCTCGGTGAGCCCGTAGGCGTTGGCCAGCAGCACCCCGGGGAAGGCGGCGAACCAGCGCTGGACGAGCTCCTTCTTCAGCGCCTCGCCGGTGACGGACACACAGCGCAGCCGCGGCAGTTCGCGGGGCCGCTCCTCCAGCGAGGAGAGCACGACCTCCAGATAGGAGGGGACGAGCTGGACGACCTCGATGCCGCCGTCGGCCAGGGTGTCGACGAACCGGCCGACGTCCAGGACGACTTCCTGCTCGACGATGTGGGTCGTGCCGCCGACCAGCAGGGCGGCGACCAGCTGCCAGAGCGAGATGTCGAAGCACTGCGGCGCGGTCTGCGCCACGACCTGCCCCTCGGCCACCCCCAGGTCCTCGATCTTGGCGAGGAGGTGGTTGAGGAAGCCGTCGTGCTCGCACATGGCGCCCTTGGGCTCACCGGTGGAGCCCGAGGTGAAGTAGATGTACGCGAGCCGGTCGGCGGCGACGGGCAGGCCGAGATCGCCGTCGGGCCCGTCACCGGCCAGCAGCTCGTCCAGGTAGGACAGTTCCAGGCCCGCGCGGCCCGCGACGGCCTGCGCCAGGTGCGGGACGTCGCGCCCGGCGAGCACCCACCGGCTCTCGCTGCGGGTCAGGACGGTGGCGATCCGCTCGGCCGGGAAGTGCGGCTCCAGCGGCAGGTAGCAGCCGCCGGCCTTGAACACCGCGAGCACCGCGGCCAGCCACTCCAGGTTGCGTTCGGTCACCACGGCGACGACGCCCTCGGGCGGCAGGCCGCGCCGGTGCAGCGACCAAGCGATCCTGTTGGCGCGCCGGTTCAGCTCCGCGTAGGTCCACCTGGTGTCGCCCTGGACCGCGGCGACCGCCTCGGGGTGGCGGCGCACGCGCTCCTCGAACAGCTCGTGGAAGCGGCGGTCCGGAAGCGGCCGCTCGGGGCCGGCGAACTCCGTGAGCTGGAGGTGGAGTTCTTCCGGTGACAGCAGGCTGCGCAGGTGGTGCGGCTCGTCCGGGTGCTCGGCGAGGTGCCGCAGGGCGGTGCGCAGATAGCCGTCGATCCGCTCGGGGCCGACGTACTCCTGCGTGGCCACACCCTCCCACGCCGCTTCGGCCTCGGCGCGGCCCGCCGGGGTGGCGACGCGGGCGATCAGCCCGCGCCAGGTGTCCTCACCGGCCGGCAGCTCCTGGAATCCGGCGATGACACCGGCGACCTTGAGCTGCGCGGCGAGCCGCACGATTTCCGTACCGACACCGCATTCCCCGGCCAACCGCTGAAGGGCGGCAGCGAGTTCCGAGGGCAGCGTGGCGGGATACTCCGCCACCGAATCGGCGTCGTCCATCACGAGCGTTGCACCCCACACTGGCCTCGTCGGATCGTGAAATCGTCGTGGTGACTTCACGCTTGGCGAGGAAGACGGTAGGAGGTGGCTTTATCGCTGGACTATCGAGCTCTTAGACATCGTTTCCCGGGCACTGCCGCGGCCCGGCCGAAGGCTTTCAGTCGACGGCGTCCTCCAGGAGCCGCTGGATCGCCAGGACGCGGTTCGAGACCTCGGCCAGCTCGGCGCTGAGACGGTCCTGACCTGCGGATATCCGCTCGACATCGGGGAGTTGCCCGGCCGGAGCCGGCGCCGTGGCCGCTGCCGCGGCGGCGGGCGCGCCCAAGGGGACGAAATGGCGCCGGCAGCCGCGCGCGTGCGTCACCGATAAGCCGACCAGCACGCCGGTCACCACGGTGGCTCCGCTCAGCAGCGCGGCCCCCACGATAATGGCACCGCCAATGTCCATCCGGTTCATCCCTCCTGATGGGTGGCCTGCGTACAGGGCCGGATCTGGCGCCCTGACGGTACGGTGTACACCGCATGGATCACAATCAGGGTGGCGGACGTTTTCGGCCTGCGGCAGGGAGATCGCCGCAATCGACGGGTACGGGCCCCGGCCCCGGAAACTCCGTCCGGGTAAGCAAAAGCCCCAGGTCACGGCGAGTGAGTCCTGGGGCTTTCACGGAGCCGCCTTCGGGATTCGAACCCGAGACCTACGCATTACGAGTGCGTTGCTCTGGCCAACTGAGCTAAGGCGGCATGCTGCCGGTACGAGAGGTTCGCATCTGCAGCGCGGCCAAGTCTACACAGTTTCCGGGGGTGCTCCGCACACGGTGGTTCCGGGGGGCGAACCGCAGGTCAGGTGCACTTCCGGGTGGCCGGGGGCGCGGTCGCGGTGAGCAGGTAGTCGTTGATCGCGGCGTCCACACAGCCGCTCCCCCGCGTGTACGCGGTGTGACCGTCGCCCTCGTAGGTGAGGAGGCGGCCGGAGGAGAGCTGGGAGGCCAGGGCGACGGCCCAGGGGTAGGGCGTCGCGGGGTCGCGGGTGGTGCCGACGACCAGGATGGGCGCGGCGCCGTCGGCAGAGATGCGATGGGGTCGGCCGGTGGCCTGGGCGGACCAGTATGCGCAGGTCAGGGCCGACCAGGCGAGGTTCCTGCCGAAGACGGGGGACGCCTTCTCGAAGTCCGGCACGGCGCTGCGGACCTCACCCGGGCTGCGGAACGCCGCGGGGAGGTCGAGGCAGTTCACGGCCGCGTTGGCGTACATGAGGTTGGAGTAGGTGCCGCTGCCGTCCCGCTCGTAGTAGGCGTCGGAGAGCTTCAGGAGAGGGCTGCCGTCACCGCGCGTAGCGGCGCTGAGGGCCGAGCGGAGCACCCCCCAGGCCGCCTCGTCGTACATGGCGGCGATCACACCGGTGGTGGCGAGGCTCTCGGTGAGCTTCCGGGGCTTGCCGGTGGCCAGGGGCTGGGCGTCGATCTGCTGGAACAGGGCGCCGAGCCGGTGACCGGCGGCGGTCGTCCCGCCGGTGCCGAGTGGGCAGTCTTTGCGCTTGATGCAGTCTTCTGCGAAAGACGTGAACGCTGTCTGAAAACCGGCGGTCTGGTCGCGATTGACCTGTCGTGCGTCGAGGGACGGGTCCAGGGCGCCGTCGAGGACGAGCCGGCCGACGCGGGACGGGAAGAGCTCGGCATAGGTCGCGCCGAGGAAGGTGCCGTAGGAGGCGCCGACGTAGGTGAGCTTGCCGTCGCCGAGGACGGCCCGCAGGACGTCCATGTCGCGGGCGGCGTCGACGGTCGAGACGTGGCGCAGGAGCTTGCCGGAGCGGTTGGCGCAGCCGTCCGCGAAGGAGATGAAGGCGTCGGCCAGCTCGCTGACCTCGGTGGCGTCGTCGGGGGTCTGGTCGACCTTGGTGTACGCGTCCATCTCGGCGTCGGTGAAGCAGGTGATCGGCTCGCTGCCGCCCACGCCCCGGGGGTCCATCGCGACCATGTCGTACCGGGCGCGGACGGCGGCGGGGTAGCCGAGGCCGGCGTAGTGCTGGAGATAGCCGACGGCCGAGCCCCCCGGGCCGCCGGGGTTGACCATGAGCGCGCCGAGGCGCTTGCCGGGGCCGGTGGCCTTCTTGCGGGAGACCGCGAGCTTGACCTCGTCGCCCGACTGCGGGTGGTCGTAGTCCAGCGGCGCCGTGAGGGTGGCGCACTCGAAGCCGGTGGTGCCGCAGGGGCGCCAGGTCAGCTTCTGCGCGTAGTAGGGGCGGAGGGAGGGGGGCGGCCCGTCCGGCAGGGCGTCGAGGGGGCGGGTGAGGCCGTCGACCGCGGCCGTCCGGGCGGGGTCCCGCCACGCGCCGGCGTCGGGGGACCAGGACTGCCCGTCCCCCCGGTCCTGCGGCAGCGCGGCGGCGGACGCCCGCGGCGAGGTGCTCTCCAGCGCGCAGCCGGAGATCAGCAGGGCGGCGGCGGCGAGGACGGCGCCGGAGGTGCGGAGCAGGCGGCTGGTATCCATCGGCTGGTCCCTCTGCGTGGGCATGGACAACTGGGACGAGGCTGAGAAGTCGCCGGCAACACCACGAGGACTACCACGGAGAGTCACGCCGAGCCACAGCGACCGAACGGAGCGTATCTGCACAGGTGCGTGCCATGGCCAGTGGAGGGCCGAACTTGGCCTCGTATGAGTGAGTGGGCGTAACCGCGGGCGGTTTCGCGCGTGGGATCAGCCGGCGCGCAGCGCGACGGTCATCGCCTCGACCGCGAGCAGGGGAGCGACGTTGCGGTCCAGGGCGCGTCTGCACGCGATGATCGCCTCGATGCGGCGCAGCGTCCGGTCGGGCCCGGACTCCTCGGCGACGCGCCGGAGCGCGTCGTGGACGTCGGCGTTGGCGATCTCGACCCGCGAGCCGAGCTGCATCGCGAGCACGTCGCGGTAGAAGCCCGTCAGGTCGATCAGGGCGAGGTCGAGGCTGTCGCGCTGGGTGCGGGTGCTGCGGCGCTTCTGGCGGTCCTGGAGCTCCTTCATCGCCCCCGCGGTGCCGCGCGGGAGCCTGCCGCCGGTGCCGGCCGCGGCGCCGAGCGCGGCACGCAGCTCCTCGGTCTCCTTGGTGTCGACCTCCTCGGCGACCTGCTTGGCGTCCTCGGCGGCGGCGTCGATGAGCTCTTGGGCGGCCTTGAGGCAGCCGCCGATGTCCGCGACGCGGAGCGGCACCTTCAGGACGGCGGCGCGGCGGGCGCGGGCGCGCTCGTCCGTGGCGAGGCGGCGGGCCCGGCCGATGTGCCCCTGGGTGGCGCGGGCCGACTGCGCGGCGAGCGCGGGCTCGATGCCGTCGCGGCGGACGAGGATGTCGGCGACGGCGCCGACGGGCGGGGTGCGGAGGGTGAGCAGGCGGCAGCGGGAGCGGATCGTGGGCAGCACGTCCTCCAGGGAGGGCGCGCACAGCAGCCACACCGTGCGCGGCGCGGGCTCCTCGACGGCCTTGAGGAGGACGTTGCCGGCGCCTTCGGTCAGGCGGTCCGCGTCCTCCATGACGATGACCTGCCAGCGCCCCACGGCCGGGGACAGCTGGGCGCGCCGGACGAGCTCACGGGTTTCCTTGACGCCGATCGACAGCTGGTCGGTGCGGACGATCTCGACATCGGCGTGGGTGCCGACGAGGCTGGTGTGACAACCGTCGCAGAAGCCGCACCCGGGCACCCCGCCGTGGGCGCGGTCCGGGCTGACGCACTGGAGGGCGGCCGCGAACGCCCGGGCGGCGGTGGCGCGGCCGGACCCGGGAGGCCCGGTGAACAGCCAGGCGTGCGTCATCGACCCCCCGGAGGCGGCCGGGTCGGTGACGAGGGCATCGGCGTCACGAGCGGCAGCGGAAAGCTGCTCCGTCACCTGGTCCTGACCGACCAGGTCGTCCCACACCGCCATGGCTGTCCTCCACTGGAATGTCCTGCGCCCCCCATTGTGGGCCACCCCACCGACAACGAACGCCGGGCCGCTTGCGGCGGGGGGTTGGGGGGCCGGCCGCTTGCCGCGGCGGGGGGTGGAGGGCCGGCCGCTTGCCGCGGCCGGGGGCAGGGCCGCAGGGCCGCAGGGCC
>NZ_JBEYZW010000011.1:10957-131241 GCF_040646215.1 Streptomyces sp. NPDC046215
CACAGGGCCACAGGGCCACAGGGCCACAGGGCCACAGGGCCACAGGGCCACAGGGCCACAGGGCCACAGGGCCACAGGGCCACAGGGCCACAGGGCCACAGGGCGAACGAACGCTCGGACACCTGGCTACGGGTTGGGGGCGCCGCCCCTGGCCCGGCCCGACCTGGGCCCGTCCTGCGCCAGGGGCAGCGACCGGGTGCACGCACCGCTGCGTGGCCGCCGCCATCGTCAGACCGGAAGGTTCCGCCACTGCCACGGCGAGGTGCCCGCTCCGGCGGGAGCACCGGTCGGCGCGGCCCGGGCCACGGGCACCGACCGGATCCGCGCTCCCCCACGTGCCCACACCGCCACCCGCCGACGGGCCGAAAGATCCCGTCGCTGCCGCAGCGACGCGACCGCTCCCGGCAAGAGCGCCGACCGGCACGACGGCGCCCCGGACCGGACCGGCGGCGCGACCGCCCCCTAGCAGGACCGCCGGCCGATCCGATGACGTGGCAGCCCGGCCCGGCCCAGGGGCGCCGACCGGATCCGCACTCCCCCGCGTGCCGTCGTACGCGGTCGGGCGCGCCGGTTGCGCCGTCCATCCGGCACCGCCGCGCCTCCGGCTCGTGCCACGTGCGCGGCACGCCGCAGCGGCCCCGGACTCACTCCCACGGCCGCTACGGCGTGCCGTCGCAGCGCCGGCCGCCCGCGCACATCGCCCACCGGCCCGGTCCCGGCTCCCCTCACTTGCCGCCGCGGCGGCGCCGTTCCTCCTCGTCGCGCCGGCCCAGGAGCTCGTCCGCCAGGGTCGGGGCGTCGTCGTCCGCCGGCTCCTCGGCCCAGCCGGGGCGGCGGCGGGCCGTCTGGTCGCCGTGCACCGCGGGCAGCTCGCGCGTGCGCTCGCTGTCCGACTCGGCGGGGGCCTGCCGCGGGCCGTCGTCCTCCGGGCGGAACAGCCACGTCGGCACCCGGTCCGCCGGATCCTCGGGCCGCTCCACGCGCGCGGGCGCGGCCGGTGCCGCGGGCCGGACGGGCGGCAGCACGGCGTTCTCGTCCTCGGCCGCCGGCCGTACAGGCGGCAGCACCGCCGTCTCGTCCTCGGCCGCGGGCCGGGCGGGAGGCTGCGGGAGGACCGCGGTCTCCTCGGAGTCCGCCGCGCCGCCGGCCCGCTCCCCCTCCGTGCCCCAGGTGATGCGCCGGGGCGCGACAGGCGGCACGGCGGGCACGGGCGGCAGCACGGCCGTCTCGTCACCCGCGCCGGACGGCGGCTCCGCGCCGGACGGCGGCTCCGCCTCCGGGCGGGGCTCGACCCGCGGCCGCTCGACGGTCGGGGTCAGATCCGCCTCGCGCGGGTCGGGTCGGCGGGCGGCACGCGTGCCGTCCGCGTCAGCGGAACCCGGCTTGCGCAGGGACGGCCTCTGCACCGTCTCCGCCTCCGACCCGCCCTGAACCCGCGGGTCCGGCCGGCGGACAGCCGGCCGTTCCACCGTCGGCGCCTCATCAGCGGCAGGCGCGGCAGGCGCGGCCGCCGCAGCCGCGGCCGCCGCGACCCGGGCCTCCTCCGCGCGCAGCAGGGCCTCCTCCGCCTTGCGCTGCTTCTCCAGGCGCCGCTCTGCCGCCTCGGCGCGCAGCCGGGCCTCTTCCTCGGCCCGCTTGCGGAGGCGTTCCTGCTCGGCGGCGCGCGTCCGCTCCTCGGCCTCGACGCGCTTGCGCTCCTCCTCCGCCTTGCGCTGTGCCTCTTCGGCCCGCTGCCGGGCCTCCTCGGCGAGGCGCGCCTCCTCGCGCTGCCGGGCCTCTTCCAGCTCCCGGCGCTTGCGCTCCTCCTCCTCGGCCCGCAGCTTGGCGAGCTGTGCCTGGCGCTCGCGCTCCAGCCGCTCCTCCTCCGCCTTGCGGGCGGCTTCCTCCTCGGCCTTGCGGCGGGCCTCTTCGGCGGCGGCCTTGCGGGCCTGCTCGCGGGCCTCGATCTCGGCGGCGGAGAGCGGGAGGAGCTGGTCGAGCCGGTGGCGCACGACGGTGGAGACGGCCTCCGGCTCCTGGCCGGCGTCGACGACGAGGTAGCGGGTGGGGTCGGCGGCGGCCAGGGTCAGGAACCCGGCCCGGACCCGCTGGTGGAACTCGGCCGGCTCGGACTCCAGCCGGTCGGGCGCCTCGGTGAACCGTTCCCGCGCGGTCTCGGGCGAGACGTCGAGCAGCACCGTCAGGTGGGGGACGAGCCCGTCCGTGGCCCACCGCGAGATCCGGGCGATCTCGGTCGGCGAGAGGTCGCGCCCGGCGCCCTGGTAGGCGACGGAGGAGTCGATGTAGCGGTCGGTGATGACGACGGCGCCGCGCGCCAGGGCGGGCCGGACGACGGAGTCGACGTGCTCGGCGCGGTCGGCCGCGTAGAGCAGGGCCTCGGCGCGGTCGGACAGACCGGCGGAGGAGACGTCGAGGAGGATGGCCCGCAGCCGCTTGCCGATGGGGGTGGCGCCGGGCTCGCGGGTGACGACGACCTCGTGGCCCTTGGCACGGATCCAGTCGGCGACGGCCTGGACCTGGGTGGACTTGCCGGCCCCGTCACCGCCCTCGAAGGCGATGAAGAAGCCGGTGGCGGAGGGCGCCTGGTCGGGGTCGCCACCGCGCAGGACGTCCATGAGGTCGCGGCGGAACGGTACGCCGTGCCGGTCGTCGGTCTTGCCGAGGACGAGCGCCCCGACGGGCAGCAGCAGCGCGCCGACGAGCATCAGCGTGAACGCCGCGCCGCCGTGCGAGAAGACGAAGCTGCCGTTCTCCATCCGGTGCGGCCCGATGGCCCCGGCGAGCAGCGGGGCGACGACCGCGCCCAGCGCCGCAGTGACCCGGACGACGGCGTGCAGGTGCTCGGTGGTGCGGGCCCTGCGGGTTTCTTCGGTCTCCTGGTCGAGCAGGGAGTGCCCGGTGTTGGCGGCGATGCCGGCGCAGACGCCCGCGAGGAGGATGAGCAGCAGCACCGTCGTCGGGTCGGGCACCAGGCCGGCCGCGAGGAGCGCGAGGCCGGTGACAGCCAGGGCCAGGGCGAGCAAGCGGCGGCGGGAGAAGCCGGGCAGCACCTTCCGGGCGCTGCGGATGCCGATGACCGGGCCGCCGGCGAGCGCGAGCACGAGCAGCCCGAAGGCCACCGGGCCGCCGCCGAGGTCCACGGCCTGGAGCGTGGCGACGCCGACGGCTGCGGCGATGGCTCCCGCGACGGCCGCGCAGGCCAGGACGAGGACGGGGATCGCTCCGGTGCGGCCGGTGTCGGGGCCCTGGGCGGTCCGAGGGCGGCGCAGGCCCTCCAGCGGGGAGCGCGCCCGGGGGGACTGCGTGTTCGGGAGCGCGCTCGGGTAGAGGATCGCGACGGAGGTCGCGAAGAGCGCGGCCGCGAGGAAGGCGCCCATGGCGGTCTGGTGCGTGTGGAACCAGTCGATGCCGGAGCCGAGCACGTTGCTGACGAGGGTGATGGCGACGAGCGCGGCCGCCGCGACGGGCAGGGCGACGAAGTTCGTGCGCAGGGAGAGGCGGCGCAGGGCGTCGTAGTGGTCGGGCAGCGGCCGTACGGCGGTGCCCTCGGCCGGCGGGGCGGGCAGCAGCGCGGGGGCCGCGCCGTCCTTGGCGACGGTCCAGAAGCGTTCGGCGACGCCCATGACGAACGCCGAGACGAGCAGGAGGGCCAGGGCCCGGCTCTCGGTCCAGTCGATCCACAGGGGGGCGACGGCGAGCAGGGCGAGGCGTACGCCGTCCGCGCCGATCATCGTCCAGCGGCGGTCGAGCGGTCCGCCGGGCGCGATGAGCGAGGACAGCGGGCCGAGCAGGACGGCGCCGAAGAGGAAGGTGGCGAGCAGCCGCGCCCCGAGGACCGCGGCGACCGCGAGGGCGGCACCGCGATAGCCCCCTCCGAAGGAGCCCGCCGCGACCGCCGCCTGCAGGGCGAGCGGCAGGAGGACGAGGAGGGCGAGGCAGTCGCCCACCCCGCCGGCGAACTGGGCTCTCCACAGCCGCCGGAGCGGTGGGATGCGCAGGAGGGCCCGGACGGCGCGCTCGCGGGAGTCCGCGGCTAGGGCGCCTGAGGTGGGGGTCTCCACGGTTGGCTGCTCGGCTCGCGTCATCCTGCCAGCCTATCCGGAGTGGCAGGACCCCAACCGCCTCTCCGAACACGCGTGCGGGGAGCATGAGCGGAGGGCGGTGGGCCGGATCCCGGCCCACCGCCCTCCGCTCACGTCACCGCGCGGCGCGACTACTCGGCCGGAGCCGCCGCCGTCTTCTTCGCCGCGGCCGTCTTCTTGGCGGTCGTGGTCTTCTTGGCCGCCGTGGTCTTCTTCGCGGCGGTCTTCTTGGCGGCCGTGGCCTTGGTGGCCGTCTTCTTGGCGGTCGCCTTCTTGGCCGTGGCCTTCTTCGCCGGTGCCTTCTTCGCGGTCTTCTTGGCGGGGCCCTTGGCCCGCTTCTCCGCGAGCAGCTCGTAGCCGCGCTCCGGCGTGATCGTCTCGACGTCGTCGTCACGGCGCAGGGTGGCGTTGGTCTCGCCGTCCGTGACGTACGGGCCGAAGCGGCCGTCCTTGACGACGACCGGGCGCTCGCTGACCGGGTCGGTGCCCAGCTCCTTCAGCGGCGGCTTGGCCGCGGCCCGCCCGCGCTGCTTGGGCTGCGCGTAGATGGCGAGGGCCTCGTCGAGGGTGATCGTGAAGAGCTGGTCCTCGGTCTCCAGGGACCGCGAGTCCGTGCCCTTCTTCAGGTATGGGCCGTAGCGGCCGTTCTGGGCGGTGATCTCCACGCCTTCGGCGTCCTTGCCGACGACGCGCGGCAGCGACATCAGCTTCAGGGCGTCGTCGAGGGTGACCGTGTCGAGGGCCATCGACTTGAAGAGGGAGGCGGTGCGCGGCTTGACCGCGTTCTTGCCAGTCTTCGGGGTGCCCTCGGGGAGGACCTCGGTGACGTAGGGGCCGTAGCGGCCGTCCCGGGCGATGACCGGGTTCCCGCTGACGGGGTCGGTGCCGAGCTCGAAGTCGCCGCTGGGCTTGGCGAGCAGTTCCTCGGCGTGCTCGACGGTCAGCTCGTCGGGCGGCAGGTCGTCGGGGACGTCGGCGCGCTGGTGGCCCTCGGAGTCCTTCTCGCCGCGCTCGACGTAGGGGCCGTAGCGGCCGACGCGCAGCACGATGCCGTCGCCGACGGGGAAGGAGGACACCTCGCGGGCGTCGATCGCGCCGAGGTCGGTGACGAGCTCCTTGAGGCCGCCGAGGTGGTCGCCGTCGCCGTTGCCGGCGTCGGCGGCGCCGCCCGCGACGCCCTCGGAGCCCTCGCCGAAGTAGAAGCGGCGCAGCCACGGCACGGCCTGGGCCTCGCCGCGGGCGATGCGGTCGAGGTCCTCCTCCATGGAGGCGGTGAAGTCGTAGTCGACGAGCCGGCCGAAGTGCTTCTCCAGCAGGTTCACGACGGCGAAGGACAGGAACGACGGGACGAGCGCCGTGCCCTTCTTGAAGACGTAGCCGCGGTCGAGGATGGTGCCGATGATCGACGCGTAGGTCGACGGGCGGCCGATCTCGCGCTCTTCGAGCTCCTTGACCAGCGAGGCTTCGGTGTAGCGGGCCGGGGGCTTGGTGGCGTGACCGTCGGCCGTGATCTCCTCGGCGGTCAGCGCGTCGCCCTCGGTGACCTGGGGGAGGCGGCGCTCACGGTCGTCGAGCTCGGCGTTGGGGTCGTCGGCGCCTTCGACGTACGCCTTCATGAAGCCGTGGAAGGTGATCGTCTTGCCGGAGGCGCTGAACTCGGCGTCCCGGCCGTCGGCCGACCGGCCGGCGATCTTCACGGTGACGGAGTTGCCGACCGCGTCCTTCATCTGGGAGGCGACGGTCCGCTTCCAGATCAGCTCGTAGAGGCGGAACTGGTCACCGCTCAGCCCGGTCTCGGCGGGGGTGCGGAAACGATCACCCGAGGGGCGGATCGCCTCGTGCGCCTCCTGGGCGTTCTTGACCTTGCCGGCGTACGTGCGCGGCTTGTCCGGCAGGTAGTCGGCGCCGTAGAGCTGGGTCACCTGGGCCCGCGCGGCCTGCACGGCCGTCTCGGACAGCGTGGTGGAGTCCGTACGCATATAGGTGATGAAGCCGTTTTCGTACAGCTTCTGGGCCACCTGCATGGTCGCCTTCGCGCCGAAGCCCAGCTTGCGCGAGGCTTCCTGCTGGAGCGTGGTGGTGCGGAACGGCGCGTACGGGGAGCGGCGGTAGGGCTTGGACTCGACGGACCGCACCGCGAAGGAGGTCTCGGCGAGGGCCGCGGCCAGCGCGCGGGCATTCGCCTCGTCCAGGTGGAGGACGGGCGAGCCGTCCTTGATCACACCGGTCGAGCCGAAGTCCCGGCCCTGGGCGACGCGGCGGCCGTCGACGGCGCTGAGCCGGGCGGCGAACGTCGAGGGGTCGGAGGCGTCGCCGCCGCGGCCCGTCGCAAAAGTGCCGGTGAGGTCCCAGTACTCGGCGGAGCGGAAGGCGATGCGCTCGCGCTCCCGCTCGACGACGAGGCGCGTGGCGACGGACTGCACCCGGCCGGCCGACAGCCGGGGCATGACCTTCTTCCACAGGACCGGCGAGACCTCGTAGCCGTAGAGGCGGTCGAGGATGCGGCGGGTCTCCTGGGCGTCGACGAGCTTCTTGTTCAGCTCGCGGGGGTTGGCGACGGCCTCGCGGATCGCGTCCTTGGTGATCTCGTGGAAGACCATCCGGCGGACGGGGACCTTGGGCTTGAGGACTTCCTGGAGGTGCCAGGCGATGGCCTCGCCCTCGCGGTCCTCATCGGTGGCGAGGAAGAGCTCGTCGGACTCAGCCAGCAGCTCCTTGAGCTTCTTGACCTGGTCCTTCTTGTCGTGGTTGACGACATAGATGGGCTGGAAGTCGGCGTCGACGTTCACGCCGAGCCGGGCCCAGGACTCGCCCTTGTACTTGGCCGGGACCTCGGCGGCCCCGTTCGGCAGGTCACGGATGTGCCCGACGCTCGCCTCGACGACGTATCCGGGGCCGAGGTAGCCCTTGATCGTCTTCGCCTTGGCAGGCGACTCGACGATGACGAGTCGGCGGCCGCCCTGTGCGGTCTCGCTGGTCGGGGACAACTTCGCTCTTCTTCCGGTCGGCACTCGGTGTAGGCGCTGCGGTGACGCTGCGGAGTGTGACGGTACATCCCGCCCCCGTGTCAAACGGAAAAAGCCCGCAACGCCACTCGAACGGTAACCCGACAAGCGTCCTGTCTGCCGCCCGGACCGGCAGACCGCCGGGGTGGCGGGCCCGCCGGGGCACCGCGCGGCCCGTATCGGGCCACGCGCGCAGGGTGACGAGAACCCGCCCCCCGTCAGTCGGTCACGGGGGTGAGGAATCCCTGTTCCACCAGGAGCCTGATCGCCTCCGGGGTGCGGTCGCGCAGCAGCACCGCGTCCTCCCCCACGAGCTGGGCGATCGCGTCCAGGATGCGGCCGGCGCTGAGAGAGCCGTCACACACGCCGGCGAAGCCCGCGCCGACGGTGTCGACCTTCGTGGCCCGCCGCATTCCGCGGTTCTGCCGCAGGATGACGTGCTCGGGGTCCTCCGCGCCGGGCAGCCCGACCTGCTCCTGGACGACCTCGTCGGCCAGCCGGAAACGGGCGGCGAGCAGCGCGGCGTCGTCGTGCGAGCGCAGGAAGTCCTGTCGCTCGAAATGACCCCGAACGGAGGTACCGAGCGGCTGCTCCACGGGGTGCGGCCACTCCTCCGCCGTGACGGACGGCTGTTCGGATCCCGATTTGCGCAGCGTGATCCAGCCAAATCCGACGCCCTTGGTCTTGCGGGCCTCGAACTCCTCCAGCCACGCGTCGTAGCGCGCCGCGTACGCGGCCGGGTCGCCGCGGTGGTCACCGGCGTCGCGCAGCCACAGCTCGGCGTACTGGGCCACGTCCTGGACCTCGCGCTGGACGATCCACGCGTCGCAGCCGCGCGGCACCCAGGAGGACAGCCGCTCCCGCCAGTCCTCGCCCTCGACGTGCTGCCAGTTCGCGAGCAGCTGGAGGTAGCCGCCGTCGTTGAGCCGGTCCGCCGACTGCTGTACGAGGGTGCGACACAGGTCGTCGCCGCCCATACCGCCGTCGCGGTAGGTCAGCCGGG
This sequence comes from Streptomyces sp. NPDC046215, assembly GCF_040646215.1. Classification (NCBI taxonomy): domain Bacteria; kingdom Bacillati; phylum Actinomycetota; class Actinomycetes; order Kitasatosporales; family Streptomycetaceae; genus Streptomyces; species Streptomyces sp. NPDC046215. Next base: position 19,048 of record NZ_JBEYZW010000011.1, read on the forward strand.
CGCCGGGCGAGATGACGAAGGGCGGGTTGGAGACGATGAGGTCGAAGGTGTCGTGCGCGACCGGCTCGAAGAGCGAGCCCTCGCGCAGGTCGGCCTCGGGCGCCCCGGAGAGGGCGAGCGTCAGGCGGGTGAAGTGCAGGGCGCGCGGGTTGAGGTCGGTGGCGGTGACCCGGGTGGCGTGCCGGGAGGCGTGCAGGGCCTGGATACCGGAGCCGGTGCCGAGGTCCAGGGCGCTGTCGACGGGGGTACGGACGGTGATCCCGGCGAGCGTCGTGGAGGCACCGCCGACCCCGAGGACCAGCTGCGAGCGCTCCACCCCCGCCGGGCCGCCGGAGCCCCCGGCGATGCCGCCCGCGCCGCCGACGGCGCAACCGAGGTCGGAGACGATCCACCAGTCCTCGCCGTCCGGGCCGCTGTAGGGGCGGACGTCCACGCTCGCGCGCACCTCGTCGCCGTCCCGGAGCAGCCAGCCGTCGGCGAGGCAGTCCGCCAGGGGCAGCGCGGCGGCGGCCGGCCCCTGGGCGACGGGCCGCTGCAGCAGGAAGAGGCGGACCAGCGTCTCCAGCGGGCCGTCGCCCCGGGTGGCGCGCAGCGCGGGGACGGTCTCGCTGCGGGCGAGGGCGGCGTAGGCGGGGGCGCCGAGCAGGTCGAGGAGGCCGTCGGCCGTGAAGGCGGCGGCGAGCAGGGCGTCGCGCAGTCGGGCGGTGCGGGCGCGGTCGGCGGTGGGAAGGAGCGTACTCACCGCTCCATTGTCGGGGGCGCCACCGCCGAATGGCGAAAGCCGGGCGCCACGCCGGACGGGCCTTCCAGCCCGTCCGGCGATTGAGGACGCGCCCGCAGGGCGCTCACCCCCGCAGGCGGCAACGACGGCCCGCAGGGCGCGGACCCGCTAGACCTTGGACGTGGACGGTGCTCCCGCGTCCTTCTTGCAGCCGGGCTGCCGGTTCATCGCCTGGCCGACGTCGCCGGACTGCAGCTTCTTCAGCGCCTCGTCGCTCCGGCTGCTGAGCTTGCCGATGTCCCCGCCGATGGCCTTGAGGCCCTCGGCGAACTTGGCCTTGTCGCCGGTGTCCAGGCCGTCCATGCGCTTCTTGAGCCCGGAGTACGCCGCGGAGAGGTCGTTGAGCGCCTTGACGGCGTTCTTCTGGCTGGTCTCGCCGTCCTTGACGGGCGGCGCCCCGGCGTCCTCCACGGCCTTGCCCAGCGCCTTGTACGCGTCGGCGTTGGCCTGGAAGGCCGCCGAGTCGGTCTGCTGGACCTTCTTGGAGTCCTCCTCGGTCTGGACGCCGGCGATCGAGTGATTGGCGTCCTGGATCTTCTTCACCTGCGGCTGCATCTGGTCGCAGACCTTCTTGGCCCAGTCGTCGAGCTTCTTGTTGCCGTCGTCGTCGCCGCTGCAGCCCGTCAGCGCCAGGACAAGTGCCGCACCGCCGGACAGTGCAGCCACAAGCTTCTTGTTCACCGGATCGGTCCCTTCGATGGCTCTCGGCCCCGGAACTTACACGTCCAGGCGGTATCGCCTCCGAGCCGAGTGCCCTGTACGCCCCTTTTTAGAGCCATTTGCACCAAGAGGGGCGTGGCGTTCGCCGCATCCGGAACGGGCCGGCGGGCCCGCACACCGGCAGCGGGCGACGCGCCGTCGCGCGCCGCCCGCACCCCTTCCTGACACGTGCTCAGCACCGCTCGGGACCGCCCCCGATGCTCCTGCGGGCGGCTCCCACAGCCCGCGGCCGGCTCAGGAGACCACGGCCGGGTCCACCGGCTGGGCCGGTTTCCCGGCGCTCTCGCCGTCACCGTCCATGGCGACGCCGCGCCGCTTGGAGACGTACACGGCGGCGACGATGACGACGATGGCGAGCACCGCGATCCCGGCCCGCAGGCCCGCGTTGGCATCGTCGCCGTAGGAAAATTTGACCACTGCCGGCGCGATCAGCAGGGCGACCAGGTTCATCACCTTCAGCAGCGGGTTGATGGCCGGCCCGGCGGTGTCCTTGAACGGGTCGCCGACCGTGTCACCGATGACGGTCGCGGCGTGCGCCTCGCTGCCCTTGCCGCCGTGGTGGCCGTCCTCCACCAGCTTCTTGGCGTTGTCCCAGGCGCCACCGGAGTTGGCCAGGAAGACGGCCATCAGGGTGCCGGTGCCGATCGCGCCCGCGAGGTAGGAGCCGAGCGCGCCGACCCCGAGCGAGAAGCCCACCGCGATCGGCGCCATGACGGCCAGCAGCCCGGGCGTGGCGAGTTCGCGCAGGGCGTCCTTGGTGCAGATGTCCACCACCCGCCCGTACTCCGGCTTTTCGGTGTAGTCCATGATCCCGGGGTGCTCGCGGAACTGCCGCCGCACCTCGTAGACCACCGCGCCCGCCGACCGCGACACCGCGTTGATCGCCAGCCCCGAGAACAGGAACACGACCGCGGCCCCGAGGATCAGCCCGACCAGGTTGTTGGGCTGGGAGATGTCCAGGCTCAGGCCCAGTTCGCCGGATTTCGCGTGCACGTCCTCGACGGCCGTGGCTATCGCGTCGCGGTACGAGCCGAACAGCGCCGCCGCGGCGAGCACCGCCGTGGCGATGGCGATCCCCTTGGTGATCGCCTTGGTGGTGTTGCCCACGGCGTCGAGGTCGGTGAGCACCTGCGCGCCCGCACCCTCGACGTCACCGGACATCTCGGCGATGCCCTGGGCGTTGTCGGAGACCGGCCCGAAGGTGTCCATGGCAACGATGACGCCGACCGTGGTCAGCAGGCCCGTCCCGGCGAGGGCGACGGCGAACAGCGCGAGCATGACCGACGTGCCGCCGAGCAGGAACGCCCCGTAGACGCTCAGGCCGATGAGCACCGCCGAGTACACGGCCGACTCCAGGCCGATGGAGATACCGGCCAGGACGACGGTCGCGGGACCGGTCAGCGAGGACTTGCCGATGTCCCGCACGGGCCGGCGGTTGGTCTCGGTGAAGTAGCCCGTGAGCTGCTGGATGAGCGCGGCCAGGACGATGCCGATGGCCACGGCGACCAGCGCGAGGACCCGCGGGTCACCGTCGTGGCCCCTGATCGCCGCGTCACCGATGCCCTTCAATTCCCCGTACGTCGACGGCAGGTACACGAACACCGCCCCCGCCACGAGGACGAGCGAGATGACGGCCGAGAGGAAGAAACCCCGGTTGATGGCGGTCATCCCGCTGCGGTCGCTGCGCCGCGGCGCCACGGCGAAGATGCCGATCATCGCCGTCACCACGCCGATGGCGGGCACGAGCAACGGGAAGGCCAGCCCGGCGTCCCCGAAGGCGACCTTGCCGAGGATCAGCGCGGCGACGAGAGTCACGGCGTACGACTCGAAGAGGTCGGCGGCCATGCCCGCGCAGTCGCCGACGTTGTCGCCCACATTGTCGGCGATGGTGGCGGCGTTGCGCGGGTCGTCCTCGGGGATGCCCTGTTCCACCTTGCCGACCAGGTCGGCGCCGACGTCGGCGGCCTTGGTGAAGATGCCGCCGCCGACCCTCATGAACATCGCGATCAGCGCCGCGCCGAGCCCGAAGCCCTCCAGCACCTTGGGCGCGTCGGCCGCATAGACCAGGACCACGCAGGAGGCGCCCAGCAGGCCGAGCCCGACCGTGCACATGCCGACGACCCCGCCTGTCCGGAAGGCGATCTTCATGGCCTGGTGGGAGACGTCCGTCAGATCCTTCCGCGGCGAGCCCTCGGCCGGCGTGGCCTCACGCGCGGCCGCGGCGACCCGCACATTGCTGCGCACCGCGAGCCACATGCCGATATAGCCGGTGGCCGCGGAGAACAGGGCGCCGATCAAGAAGAAGACCGAACGCCCGATGCGCTGCGACCAGTTGTCGGCCGGCAACAGCATGAGCAGGAAGAACACGACCACGGCGAATACACCGAGCGTGCGCATCTGCCGGGCGAGATAGGCATTCGCGCCTTCCTGCACCGCCGCGGCGATCTCTTTCATGCGCTGGGTGCCCTCACCTGCCGCGAGGACCTGCCGTACGAGTGCCACGGCGACCACGAGCGCCGCCAGCGCGACAATTGCGATCACCATCACCAGTGTGCGATTGCCCCGGGTCAGCTCGGCCGCGAGATTCTGAGTGAAGTCCACCTGTTCAGGGGTAAGGGGCCCCGCCATTCGTCCTCCTTGACGTTTGGCACATGGGCGCGCGGCCGGACCGCGACCGCGGGACAGCCGCCACGCTCAGGCGTCCTGAGCTCAAGATGGACGGATTGTAGGGAGCATGGCGAGATCAAAACAGAGCGCCCCCACGGGAATTGGACCGCGCCGGTGAAGATCGGGTGATTGATCCGCCGGATAAACGATCTCGGGGCAAGATCCGAAAGCAAAGATCGCCAGATGGAGATCGGAAAAGGGCCCGCGGCGCGCGCTATACCGGGAATTACGACACCGGTCCGGAGCGGGTTCCACGCCGGCCACAGTTACGACGAAACGGGGGCACCCCGCTACGACAATGTGATGACGCCGGACTACGGCAGTACGGCTGCCGCTGTCGTCGGCCAGCTCATACGGATCAGACCGCCGTGCTCGTCCGCGGTCACCTCGACGTCGTCGACCAGACCGCTGATCACGGCGAGACCCATGTCGTCCTCACCGTCTGCGCCGTCGTCCTGCGCGGGGACGACGGGACCGAAACCGGTCGGCGCACCGGGCGTGGCGGAGCTGTCGACGTGGGTGGCGTGCGGCGCGTCGTCACCGACCTCGATGGAGAACTTCTTCTCGTCCTCGATCAGCACGACCCGGACGGGGCTGGGTACCTCATGGCTGATGTGCAGGCCGACCGCCCGTGAGCACGCCTCGCCCACGGCGAGCCGGAGCTCGTCCAGCACGGCCTCGTCGACCCCGGCCCGGCGCGCCACCGCGGCCGCCACCAGACGGGCGGTGCGGACATGCTCGGGAAGGGCACTGAAAAGCAGTTCGACGGTGGCCATGCCATCCCCCTCGGTCATACGTGCCCTCTTCTGGAAAAGGGCGGACTCGCGAGGGGGCCGGGCTCCTCAGCCCGGTACCCCCCGCGTGGCAGTCTTCCGGCGACGACCTCAGTCGGTCGCCTGCACCGCGTCCTCGACCGAGGTGTGAATCGGGAACACCTTGGTCAGGCCGGTGATACGGAAAATCTTCAGAATGCGCTCCTGGTTGCAGACCAGGCGCAGTGAGCCCTCATGGGCGCGCACTCGCTTGAGGCCGCCGACCAGCACGCCGAGCCCGGTGGAGTCGAGGAAGTCGACGCCCTCCATGTCCACGACGAGGTGGTAGCTGCCGTCGTTGACAAGCTCGACCAACTGCTCACGCAGCTTGGGCGCGGTGTACACATCAATCTCGCCACCGACCCGGACAACCGTACGGTCGCCTACGGTCTCGGTCGACAGGGACAGGTCCACGGATCCTCCAGCACCTTGCATCGAGCGGTCGCCCCCCATGGATCGGCAGCCGCGATGGCATTCAATCACTTACCGGCAGGCGCGCACGACGCCTTGGCGCCATTGTCCGTCACGCCGGTGACACACTCGGTGTCGATGGCCAACGATCAACTCCCGCCGGAGGCGGGCATACATCCCGCTCCCCGGACGGTCCTCGACCGAATCACCGCCGGGGCCGATCGGGCTGCACGCATCACTCATACGGAGCACTTGCCCCCGCGCCCGGGACGTCATGCCCCCTGGCCGGAGAAGATCCGGCCGGAAGTCGTCGACGCGATCCGCGCGGCCGGTATCGAGCGGCCGTGGGCGCACCAGGCGCTCACGGCGGAGCACGCGCTGCGCGGCGAGTCGGTGGTGGTGGCCACGGGCACCGCCTCCGGCAAGTCCCTCGCGTATCTCGCCCCGGTCCTGAGCGCCCTGCTGGACGGCTCGAACGCCCCGAACGGCCGTGGGGCGACCGCCCTGTACCTGGCCCCCACCAAGGCCCTGGCGGCCGATCAGCGGCGCGCCGTGCGCGCCCTGGCCGGGCCGCTGGGCAAGGGCGTCCGGGCCGCCGTCTACGACGGCGACACGCCCGTGGAGGAGCGGGAGTGGGTGCGCCAGTACGCCAATTACGCGCTCACCAACCCGGACATGCTCCACCGCTCCATCCTGCCCTCCCACCCCAAGTGGTCCTCCTTCCTGCGCGCCCTGCGCTATGTGGTCATCGACGAGTGCCACACCTACCGCGGCGTGTTCGGCTCGCACGTCGCCCAGGTGCTGCGCCGGCTCCGGCGCGTCTGCGCCCGTTACGGCTCGGATCCGGTCTTCCTCCTCGCCTCGGCCACCGTCTCCGACCCGGCCACCGCCGCCTCCCGGCTCACCGGGGTGCCGGTGGCGGAGATCACGGACGACGCCTCCCCGCGCGGCGAGCTGGTCTTCGCCCTCTGGGAGCCGCCGCTGACCGAGCTGCACGGCGAGAAGGGCGCCCCCGTGCGCAGGACGGCGACCGCCGAGACCGCGGACCTCCTCACCGATCTCGTGGTCCAGGGCGTCCGCACCGTCGCGTTCGTCCGCTCCCGGCGCGGCGCCGAGCTCGTCGCCCTGATCGCCCAGGAGCGGCTGGCCGCCGTGGACCGGTCGCTGCCCTCCCGCGTAGCCGCCTACCGGGGCGGCTACCTCCCCGAGGAGCGCCGCGCCATCGAGCGCGCCCTGCACTCGGGCGAGCTGCTGGGCCTGTCCGCCACCAGCGCCCTGGAACTCGGCGTGGACGTCGCCGGCCTCGACGCCGTCCTCCTGACCGGCTACCCCGGCACCCGGGCCTCCCTGTGGCAGCAGGCCGGCCGCGCCGGCCGCACGGGCCGGGGCGCCCTCGCCGTCCTCGTCGCCCGGGACGACCCGCTGGACACCTACCTCGTCCACCACCCGGAGGCCCTCTTCCGGCAGCCGGTGGAATCCACCGTCCTCGACCCCGACAACCCCTACGTCCTCGCCCCCCACCTGTGCGCCGCGGCCGCCGAGCTACCGCTCACCGAAGCCGACCTGCCCTTGTTCGGCCCCGAGACCCCCGGACTCCTCTCCCAGCTGGAGGACCGCAAGCTGCTCCGCCGGCGCGCCGCCGCCTGGCACTGGACCCGCCGCGAGCGCGCCGCCGACCTGACCGACATCCGGGGCGGCGGCGGGCGGCCCGTCCAGATCGTCGAGGAGGGCACCGGGCGGCTGCTGGGCACCGTGGACGCGGCCGCGGCCCACACCACCGTCCACGAGGGCGCGGTCCACCTCCACCAGGGCCTTACCTACCTCGTCCGCCACCTCGACCTGGACGACAACGCCGCCCTGGTCGAGCGGGCCGACCCGCCCTATTCGACGACGGCCCGGGACACCACGGCCATCTCCATCCTGGAGACCACCGCCGAGGTCCCCTGGGGGGACGCGCGGCTGTGCTTCGGCTCCGTCGAGGTCACCAACCAGGTCGTCTCCTTCCTCCGCCGCCGGCTCATCAGCGGCGAGGTCCTCGGCGAGTCCAAGCTGGACCTGCCGCCCCGTACCCTGCGCACCCGCGCCGTGTGGTGGACGGTCACCGAGGACCAGCTCGACGACGCCCGGATCCACCCCGAGGCCCTCGGCGGCGCCCTCCACGCCGCGGAACACGCTTCCATCGGCATGCTGCCGCTCTTCGCCACCTGCGACCGCTGGGACATCGGCGGCGTCTCCGTCCCCCTCCACCCCGACACGCTCCTGCCCACCGTCTTCGTCTACGACGGCCACTCCGGGGGTGCCGGCTTCGCCGAACGCGCCTTCCACACCGCGGCCCGCTGGCTCACCGCCACCCGGGAGGCGATCGCCTCCTGCGAGTGCGCGTCCGGCTGCCCGTCCTGCGTGCAGTCCCCCAAGTGCGGCAACGGCAACGACCCCCTCGACAAAAAAGCCGCCATCCGCCTCCTGACCCGCCTCCTGGCCGACGCCCCCGCCGTCCCCGCCGTCCCCGGAGAAGAGCCGTAGACGGCTGCTGAGCCGCCCCCAGACCCCACCTGCGGGCTACTGGGGACCCACTCCCCAGCCGGGGCGTGGTCCCGAGGTCCCCGGCGGGGAGCCGCCCCCAGACCCGCCTGCGGGCCTCGGGGGCCCGCTCCCCCAGCCGGGGCGCCTGGTCCCCGCGCCCCCGGCGGACGAGCCCGGGCCGGCTCCCCCGGGGCTTGTCTCAGCGCCCGGGCGGAGCGCGGGCCTTTGGGGGGAGACAGCCGCCCCTCCCCGTCACGACGAGGGCGGAGAGGCCCAGCCCGGCCGGAGGCTGCGGCTCATCCTCGGGGGGCGCTGCCCCGGCAACGAGCCCGTAGGCGGCTGCTGAGCCCCTCCGAGCCCTCCTGCGGGCCCTGGGGGGGCCACTTCCCCAGTCGGGATGCCTCCCCGCCCCAGGCCCCGGCGGACGGGCCGGGACAGGCCGGACTTTGTCTCCGCGCCCCGGGCGCGGAGGGGCCGGCGGCCTTGGGAAGACCCCTGCCCCGCCTCCGCCCCGTCACGACAGACCGGAGGAACCCAGCCCGGCCGGAGGCTGCGGCTCGCTCCCTGGGAAGCTGCTCCCGGCCGGGGGGTGGCCCCGCCACACAGTCCCCGGTGCGGTCCCGCCACACAGTCCCCGGCGCGGCCCCGCCCCACGGGCCCCGGCGGAGGAGCCGGCCCAGGCCGGAGTCCGGCTCAGCCCAGGGTCTGGCGAGGCGTCCCCGCCCCGTCACGGCCCGGCACCCGTCACGGCCGCCGGGCCTGCCCGGGAGCGGACTCGCGCGGTGTACGGGCCGGCCCGCGCCTCCGCCGACACCTCGGCGAACTCACCGATCACGGCACAGCGCACCACCCGCACTCCCTGGGCCCCGGCCACCCGCCGGGCGAGGCCGCACGCGGCGCTCTCGCCTCTCAGCGCGTGGTCCGCGGCGGCCAGGACCGCGAGGTCGGCCGCTCCGCCCGCCCGGTGGCGTGCCACGATCGCCTGCCCCATGGCCAGCACCGCCGCGAGGACCACGCAGAACACCGACGCCGCCACCGCCACCCACACCGAGGCCGTCCCCCCGTCACCCCACGGTCTCTTCCGCAAGAGCCACCGCCTCTCCCGCCAGCTCCACCGCCAGCGGCCCCGGGCCGGCCGACCTGGCTTCCACCCGCACCCGGACCAGATCCCCTGCGCGCGCCACGACGATCCGGGCCCCGGCCGGAGCAGCCGCTCTGGCCGCGGCGACGGCCACCGGCGGCGGGTCGGAGCGGGCCGCCGCCCTGGCCCCGGCCCGGGCCGCGTCCACGCACTGGATCTGCGCGGACACGGCCATCAGCCCCCAGAGCAGGGCGGCGCCGAACAGAGTCAGCGTCGGCAGCACCAGCGCGGCTTCCGCCGTCACATAGCCGTCGTCAGAACGGCGCATTGAGCGCCCTGCTGATCAGCCCCTGCAGTGCCGCGTTGACGGCGCCGCTGGTGACCACCTTGTAGAGCACCGCGGCCAGCGCACACGCCGCCAGGGTCCCGACGGCGTACTCGGCCGTCGACATCCCGGCCTCACCGCCCGCTTCCCTTCGCGACCGGTGCCAAGAACGGACCTTCGACCACCACTGCACGCTCATCACCGTTTCTCCCGCCTTCGATTCACGCACCGTCAGTTACTGCCTTTCATCAGCCCGCTCGCCAGCCCGATCACCACCGGCACCACACCGACCGTCAGGAAGGCGGGCAGGAAGCACAGCCCCAGCGGGGCCGTGGCCAGGACGCCCGCGCGCCGGGCCCGTATGCCGGCCGTCCGGCTGCGCTCGGCCCGCAACCGGCTCGCGAGCCGGGACATGGGCTCCACCGCCGGCACGCCCGTGGCCTGGGCCCGCTCCAGACACCGCGCCATCGCCAGGGCTCCGGGGAGGCCGCCCAGCCGGTTCCAGGCCGTGGCCGGGTCACCCCCGAGCCGCACCTCCGCCGCCGCTCTGGCGAGCCGCTCGCCCACAGCGCCGCCCAGCGAGCCGCCCACCGCCTCCGCCGCCTCCCTCGGACTCGCCCCGGCCGCCAGACAGGCCGCCACGAGGTCTGCCGCAAGGGGAAGTTGCCGCCCCACTTCACTGGTCGCCGCATCCACTGACACCCCGGCACCGGTGCGCCTGTCACGGCGTCGCCACCGCCAGATGCCGTACGCGGCGGCGAGTCCGACCACGCACCCGGCGACCCCGCCGACGAGGATGAACCCGGCGGCGCCCGCCCCCACGGCAGGCACTCCACCCCGAGCCGCGGACAGCCGCTCAGCCCCCGCCCGCAGCCGATCCCACGCCCCCACCGGGGCGTCCGGCCCGCCCGGGCGGCCCGGGCCGAACAGCGCTACGAGCCGACGGCGCGCCAGACTCTTCCTGCGAATCCTGCGCAGAGCCATCGCCCCGGAGACGAAGGTGAGGGCAAACGGAATCACTATCCACAGGATGTGGATAACTTTTTCTCTCACACCTCCTCCCCTCGGGCCGTCCGCACGATCCGCCCGGTCCAGGCCAGCCCCGCACCCTCCAGGAGAGCCCCGAGCACCAGGCAGCCCAGCCCCGCCGTGGTGTGCAGCAGCACGCGCAGCGGTGCGGCGCCGAGCGCGCTCCCCATCAACAGCGCGAGGAGGGGCAGAACCGCCAGCATCGCCGCGGTGGATCTCGTGCCCGCCAACTGGGCGTGCAGCTCCTCGCGTTGGTCGCGTTCGGCGCTCAGCGCCTCCGCCACCCTTTCGAGGCCGGCCGCGAGCCCGGCTCCGCCGTCGACGGCGACCTGCCAGCACGCGGCCACCCCCTGCAGCCCTTCCGCCCCGGGCCGACGACCCACCGCCCGCAACGCGCCGGGCACGTCGCCACCGAATCGCGCCGCCGCCGGGACCGCGTCCCATCCGGGCCCCAGCTCCGCCGCCCGGACCCCGGCGAGCGCCTCGCCGGGATGTCTGCCGGCCCGGAGGTCACCGGCGACGGTCCCGCACAGCTCGATCACCGCCGCCTCGCACCTCTCCCGGTCGCGCCCCGCTACCCGTACGGCGATCCGACGCCGTACAAGTGGCACGGCCACCGCCGCGGCGATGAGCGGCAACACGGACTCCCCCCACAGCGCCACACCACACCCGAGGGGCAGGCACAGCAGCTCGCGCCGCTCCCGGGCCGATCTCCGCAGCCGCCCTCCCCACTCACCGACCCACGCAGGCGGCCACAGCGGCCCGCCGGGCCCGGCGGCTCCGGCGACGCTCACGTCCGCGAGGAGCAGCCTCGCCCTCCGCAGCTCAAGTCCCGGCCGCCTCAGCCCCGTCAGCACGGCCACCGCACCCAGCAAGGCCGCGCACACCAGCGACACCTGCGGCAGTCCCCCCGGGGCTGTCATGGCGTGCTCCCGCCGCGCTCGCACAGTGTCGCCAGCCGGTTCCACCCCGCTGCCCGTTCGAAGCCCCCGGGGCCTCGGACGGCCGCCGGGACGGTCGTCACGAACCCGGCCGGATCGCGGTCCAGCACATGGATCTCGGCGATCCGCCGACTGCCGCCCCGCTCGCGGACCAGGTGGATCACCACCGCGAGCCCAGCCGCCAACTGGCTGTGCAGGGCGGCGCGGTCGAGCCCGGCGGTCGACCCCAGCGCCTCCAGCCGGGCGGGCACATCCGCCGCCGCATTGGCGTGAACCGTGCCGCAGCCCCCTTCGTGCCCCGTGTTCAGCGCGGCCAAAAGGTCGGTGACCTCCGGGCCGCGCACCTCTCCGACGACGAGGCGGTCCGGCCGCATGCGCAGCGCCTGGCGCACCAGATCCCGCAGGGTGACCAGGCCCATTCCCTCCTGGTTCGCCGGGCGGGTCTCCAGCCGCACCACGTGCGGGTGGTCCGGGCGCAGCTCCGCCGAGTCCTCGGCGAGGACGATCCGTTCGTCCGGAGCGACCAGCCCCAACAAGGAGGTGAGCAGTGTGGTCTTGCCGGAGCCTGTTCCCCCGCTGATGACGAAGGAGAGCCGGGCGTCCAGCACCGCGCGCAGCAGCCGCGCTCCGCCCGGCGGCACGGTGCCCGCTGCCACCAGGTCGTCCAGGGTGAAGGCGCGCGGCCGCACCACGCGGAGGGAAAGGCATGTGGAGCCGACGGCGACCGGGGGCAGTACGGCGTGCAGCCGGGTGCCGTCGGGGAGCCGGGCGTCCACCCAGGGGCGGGCGTCGTCCAGCCGGCGTCCGGCGATCGCGGCGAGCCGCTGAGCGAGCCTGCGCACCGCCGCCGCGTCGGGGAAGGTCACATCGGTGCGCTCCAGGCCCGCGCCGCGATCCACCCAGACCCGGTCGGGGGCGGTGACGAGCACATCGGTGACGTCGGGCTCGGCGAGCAGCCGCTCCAGGGGGCCGGCGCCGATGAGCTCGGAGCGCAGCCGGGCCACGACGCCGAGCACTTCGGCGTCCCCGAGCAGCCGGCCTTCCTCGCGGAGGGCTTCGGCAACCCGGGCGGGGGTCGGCTCCGCGCCGCTTCCGGCGAGCCTCAGTCGTACCGCTTCCAGCAGGTCGGTACTCATCCCGGAACTCCCTCGCTCTCGGTGGTCACCTGTGACCAGAACTCCGCGCAGAACCGGGCCAGTGGTCCGCGCTCGGCGGAACCCGGGGGCCGGCCCGCCGCCAGGGCGGCCGGGAGCCCGCTCTCCGCTGGAAGTTCACCGGCCAGGGGCAGTTTGAGCAGCCGGGCGATCTCCTCGGCGTCGAATCCGGAGGCGCAGGGCCCGCGGACGACGGCCCGCAGGTCCGCGAGTGCCGTCGTCACCGTCTCGGCGACACGGTGCGCGGCCGCGACGGCCCGCAGCTCGGCGGGCACCACCAGCAGGCCCACGTCCAGCTGCCCGAGGGCTTCGACGGCCGCTTCGTCCAGCCGGCGCGGCAGGTCGACGACGACCACTCCGCCGCGGCGGCGCGCGGCGGCGAGAACGGCCCGCATGGCGTCGGGCGGCACGGTCGCCCGGCTGCCGCGGTCCCAGCTCAGCAGGCGCAAGGAGTGCAGTTCGGGGAGGGCCTCCTCCAGGGCCCGGCCCGCCACTCGGCCCCGGGATCCGGCGAAGGCCGGCCAGCGCAGCCCTTCCGTTCTCTCGCCGCCGAGAAGGACATCGAGCCCTCCGCCGAGCGGATCGCCGTCGATGAGCATGGTGCGCCGCCCCGCGCGGGCGGCTCCGACCGCCAGGGCGCAAGCGAGGGTGCTCGCGCCCGCGCCGCCCCGCCCGCCGATCACGCCGAGGGTGAGGGCGGGCCGTCCGGCCCCTTCGACGGCATCCGCGATCCGGTCGACCAACCAGCTTTCGTTGCCGGGCAGCACGGCCACGTTGCGCGCGCCGATCTCCACGGCCCGCCGCCAGACCCCCGGGTCGCCGGCGTCCTTGCCGACGAGCACGACTCCTTCCGCCGGCGCCGCCGTGACGGTGTTCGCACACCGATGGGCGCAGTCGTCACCGATCAGGATCAGAGGTGCCCCGGGCCGTCCGGCCCGGTGTGCGGGCACCGTATGGGCCACTTCGGGGGTGGCCCCGGCCGCCGCGCACAGGCGCAGCAGGTCGTCGAGCAGCCCCTCGTCCTCCGTGACGATCAACGGCCCGGCGTCTCTTGCTCCGGCTGCGGGCAGCCAATCGGATGTGTTGGATCCGGTCACGGTGTCCTCCCCGTCCCACGTCGCGCTCTCGCTTCCGCGGACTTCGCGGAACAGCGCGGGGAATCACCGTGCAGGGAACTGAGAAATCATGTGGATCTTGGTGGGAATCTGTGGACAACTCCACCGTTGTGAATATCCCGGTCACCTATACCGGTGACTTCCGGAGAGCACCCCGACCATTACGCAGCGTGACGTGTATGAAGGAGGGGAGGCAGCGGCGCGTGGAGCCGCACGGGAGGAAGGGAGGCCGGATGGGCAGGCCCGAAATGCGTCCGGACATGCGACGACCCCCGCCGGGGGGGAGAGCGGGGGTCGTCCCCACGGCCGACTCGGGGGGGGAGGAGTCGGACCGGGTTAGACACGGTCGCGAACGATCCGTGACTTCCATGGTGTACCCGAGAGCCTTCTCAGGCAAACCCACACGCCTCACCTTACGCCGAATGGAGGGCGCCTATGCTCGGCAGCGTGGAAAACCACTCGTTGCCTCGGACTGCCGCGTTCTTTGATCTGGACAAGACGGTCATTGCGAAGTCGAGCACTCTCACCTTCAGCAAGTCCTTCTACCAAGGCGGCCTGATCAACAGGCGTGCCGTGCTGCGTACCGCATACACCCAGTTCGTCTTCCTGGTCGGCGGGGCCGATCACGACCAGATGGAGCGGATGCGCGAGTATCTCTCCGCGCTCTGCCGGGGCTGGAATGTGCAGCAGGTGCGCGAGCTCGTCGCGGAGACCCTGCACGAACTCATCGACCCCATCATTTACGACGAGGCCGCCTCTCTCATCGAAGCACACCACGCCGCCGGTCGCGACGTGGTGATTGTCAGCACCTCCGGCGCCGAGGTCGTCGAACCGATCGGTGAACTTCTCGGGGCTGACCGCGTGGTCGCCACCCGCATGGTGGTCGAGGACGGCGCCTTCACCGGCGAGATCGAGTACTACGCCTACGGCCCGACCAAGGCCGAGGCCGTCAAGGAGCTCGCCGCCTCGGAGGGATACGACCTGACCCGGTGCTACGCCTACAGCGACTCGGCGACGGATCTGCCCATGCTGGAGTCGGTCGGCCACCCGCACGCGGTGAACCCCGATCGCGCCCTGCGCCGCGAGGCGGCCGCCCGCGACTGGCCGGTCCTCTCCTTCAACCGGCCGGTACGGCTCAAGCAACGAGTGGCGGGCCTGTCGATGCCGTCGCGTCCGGCGTTGGTCGCGGCCGCCGCGTTCGGGGCGGCCGCCGCCACCGCGGGCCTGGTCTGGTTCGCCAGCCGACGCCGCGAGCCCTGCGGCCGGATTGCCCGAATTTAACGGCAAAAGCAAAGAACTGCGCCTCGGGCTTCCGCTTCGGCGACGACAGGAGTAGAAAGGAATCAACGGCCCGCGAGACCAGGGACATCCGAGAGGAAGCCCTTCACGCACCACGGCCCACGGACCGCGCACGAACGTCGGGCACCCACGCGACGCCGACCCGTCGATTACGGGCCAGCCGCACCAGGTACGGGCAGAAGTTCCCGGCCTGATGGGCAAATCTCGTGCACGCTTGGTAACCCGGCGAACGTGCCAGCGGCGGTACCAGTCTTCACCGGTACCGCCGCAACCCTGTCCGGCCCCGGAAGCCGCCGGACGTCAGGCGGCTCCGCGCTGGAGCGCCTCGCACACGGCCGTGCTCTCACGAACTCCCAGCTCAACAGCGCGGCCGCAGTGCGCGATCCAGGCCGCGACACCGTCCGGCGTCCCGGACGTATAGCCCTCGAGCGCGGCGAGATAGGCCGTTCGGCCCAGTTCCGCGTGGCCCACCTCGGCCGGGCAGATCGACTTGGGGTCGAGCCCGCTGCCGACGAGCACGATGCGCTCGGCGGTCCGCGCCACCAGCCCGTTGCAGGAGCCGAACGGACGCAGGGCGAGCAGCTCACCGTGCACCACCGCGGCCGTCACCAGCGCGGGAGCCTCGCTCCCGGCGATGAGCAGGCTGGCCAGCCCCTCCAGCCGCCCCGCCACCTCGTCCGCGTCGGGCAGCGCCAGCTCGATCAGCGGTTCCTCGACCGGCTCGCCCGCCAGCCGGGGCCGCCCCACCGCGTCGTCGGGCCGGGCCCCGCCCGCGGCCACCAGGTGCAGCCTGGCCAGAACCCGCAGCGGCGACTGCCGCCACACACTCAGGAGCTGCCCGGCCTCGGCCGTCAGCCGCAGGGCCGCACCCACCGTCCGCGGCTCACCCTCGACGCTGAAGTCGGAGCGGCGGCGCACCTCTTCGAGCTCCCAGTCGGCGCCGGCGAGCGCCGCGGAGCCACGGGCGCCGCGGAGCGCGGCCTCGGAGGTGATCTCGTTGCTGCGGCGGCGCATCACCCGGTGTCCGTAGACGCGGTCCACCGCCTTGCGCACGGAGTCCACGGAGTCGGCGACACCAGGGAGCGAGCCCAGGGCGGCGAGCGGATCGGCAGTCGTACTCATGGGTAAGACAGTACGCACTTCGGGTTCACACCCCTCGAAGGAGTGGTCTTCTTCACGCGCAGCTCTCACTTTCCGCGGCCATCGGCCTACTCTTTGTGAACATGAAGATCGCTTTCGTAGGGAAGGGCGGCAGCGGCAAGACCACGCTGTCCTCACTGTTCATCCGCCATCTCGCCGCGGACCGCGTCCCCGTCGTGGCGGTGGACGCCGATATCAACCAGCACCTCGGTGCGGCGCTCGGGCTGGACGACGAGGAGACCGCCGCACTGCCCGCGATGGGCGCCCAGCTGCCACTGATCAAGGACTATCTGCGAGGCTCCAACCCCCGGATCGCCTCCGCAGACACCATGATCAAGACGACCCCACCGGGCGAGGGTTCGCGACTGCTGCGGATCGACGAGGAGAACCCGGTCTACGCGGCGTGCGCCAGGCCGGTGCGGCTGGACGACGGCGACTCGGTCCGGCTGATGGCGACGGGCCCGTTCACCGAGTCCGACCTCGGGGTCGCCTGCTACCACTCCAAGGTCGGCGCGGTGGAGCTGTGCCTCAATCACCTCGTCGACGGGCCGGGCGAGTACGTCGTGGTCGACATGACCGCGGGCAGCGACTCCTTCGCGTCCGGGATGTTCACGCGGTTCGACATGACGTTCCTGGTCGCGGAACCCACCCGCAAGGGGATCTCCGTCTACCGCCAGTACAAGGAGTACGCACGGGACTTCGGCATCAGCCTGAAGGTCGTCGGCAACAAGGTGCAGGGCCCCGACGACCTCGAGTTCCTGCGGGACGAGGTCGGGGACGACCTGCTGGTCTGCGTCGGCCACTCCGACTGGGTGCGCGCCATGGAGAAGGGGAGGCCGCCGCGTTTCGGACTGCTCGAGGAGAGCAACCGCACGGCGCTGCGCACCCTGCGCGAGACGGCGGACAGCACGTACGAACTGCGCGACTGGCAGCGCTACACCCGCCAGATGGTGCACTTCCACCTCAAGAACGCGGAGAGCTGGGGCAACGCCAAAACGGGCGCCGACCTGGCGGCGCAGGTCGACCCCGCCTTCGTCCTGGACGAGCGCTGGGCATCCGCTCCCCAGCCCGTCTGACCAGCAGCTTCGCGGCATTTCGGGGGCCCGGATCGCAGGAGCCGGGCCCTTTGTCATGCGCCCGCACAAGGAGAAACAAAGGCCCGACAAACACACAAAAGGCCAATTCACTCGATAGAAGGAACCGCACCGCTATTCGACCAGCCGGACTTCCCGGGCGCCTTTACTCTCCATTACGATTCGTTTACTCAGAGTTGAGATAAGCCCCGCCACCGCAGCCGCTCCCGCCGCTGCACGCCGTGACCACGACCGCGCTTCCACCGCGGCCGCGACGCCCCGACGAAGACGGGAACGACCATGCAGCCTCAGCCGACGCAGACGAAACCCCCCACTCACGCGCTGGGCGGTCACCACCGACAGGGTTCCCAGGTGCGGTCCGGCTGGCGGCAGGACCTCTCCGCCTCCCTCGTCATCTTCCTGATCGCCGTCCCGCTGTCGTTGGGCATCGCGCTGGCCACCGGCGCGCCGCTGCAGGCTGGTCTGATCGCGGCCGCCGTGGGCGGTCTGGTCGCGGGACTGCTGGGAGGCGCACCGCTCCAGGTCAGCGGTGCCGCCACCGGGCTCGTCGTGGTGACGGCCGAGCTGGTCCAGCGCTACGGATGGCGGGCCACGTGCGCGATCACGGCGCTCGCAGGGCTGGCGCAACTGGCTCTGGGGGCCGGGAAGGTGGCTCGGGCGGCGCTGGCCGTCAGCCCCGCGATCGTGCACGGGATGCTCGCCGGCATCGGTGTAACGATCACCCTCGGGCAGCTGCATGTCGTGCTGGGCGACAGCCCCAACAGCTCCGCGCTGGAGAATATCGCGGCGCTGCCCAGCCAGTTGATGGCCTTTCACCCCTCGGCGCTGCTGGTCGGAGCGGTCACCGTGGCCGTGCTGGCGGCGTGGCCGCGGCTGCCCGGCCACGCCGGGCGGTGGGCCCGTACGGTCCCCGCGCCGCTGGCGGCCGTGGCCGTCGCCACCGCGGTGAGCACCGGCCTCACGGTGCCCCGGGTCTCCTTGCCGCGCTGGGAGTTGCAGGCGTTGCCCGCGCTGCCGGACGGCCCGGTGCTCGGAGTGTTCGCGGCCGTCCTGACGGTCACGCTCGTCGCGAGCATGGAGTCCCTGCTGTCCGCGGTGGCCGTCGACCGGCTGCGGTCCGAACGGCCGGGCATGCCCGCCGGCCCCGCCGGGCTCGACCGTGAGCTGGCCGGCCAGGGCGCGGCCAATGTGGTGTCCGGCCTGCTCGGTGGCCTGCCGGTCGCCGGGGGCGCGATCCGCGGCACGGCCAACGTCAAGGCCGGGGCCGTCAGCCGGATGTCCACCGTGCTGCACGGCGTATGGATGCTGTTCTGCCTGGGCCTCCTGGCGAGCGTGCTGGAGCTGATTCCGCTGGCCGCGCTCGCGGCGCTGGTCATGGCGGTCGGCGTGAAGATGGTGAGCTTTGCGCACATCAAGCATGTGCAGCGGCACCGGGAGTTCCCGATGTACGCGGCGACGCTCGGAGCCGTGGTGCTCTTCGGCGTCCTGCAGGGCCTCGCGGTCGGGATCGCGGTCGCCGCGTTCCTCTCCCTGCGGCGGCTGACCCACACCCGTATCACCGTCGAGGCGGAGAGGGACGCCCACCTGGTGCGCGTCAGTGGGCAAATGACTTTTCTGGCCGTGCCCCGGCTGAGCCGGGCACTCGCACATGTACCGGAGGCGGCGGACGTGGTGGTCGAACTGGGCGGTTCCTTCATGGATCATGCGGCATACGACGCTTTGCAGTCGTGGACCGACGCGCACCGCGCGCGCGGCGGCTGGGTCACGCTCCGCGGCCGGGGCGGGCAGCCGATCGCCGAGCCCGCCAGCTCCCACGTCTGCCGGCCCTGGACGCCTTGGCGCAACCACCACTGCACCCGCCCGGCCGAGGCCGGGAGCGCTCCGGGCCAAGGGGGTGGGGAGCAGCTTCTCGGCGGGGTCAGCGCGTTCCAGCGCAACACGGCCCCGCTCGTCCGGGGCGAGCTGGCCCGGCTCGCCCGTGAGGGCCAGCGTCCCACCCAGCTCTTCCTGACCTGCGCGGATTCCCGGCTGGTGACGAGCATGATCACCTCCAGCGGGCCCGGTGATCTGTTCACCGTGCGCAATGTCGGCAACCTGATCCCGCCGCCCGGCAACGACGGCACGTGTGATTCGGTGGGTGCCGCCGTGGAGTACGCGGTGGAGGTGCTTCAGGTCGGCAGCATCACCGTCTGCGGGCACTCCGGATGCGGTGCGATGCAGGCCCTGCTGGGGACGGTGGGCCGGGAGCCCGGTGCCCAGCAGACCCCGCTCACCCGCTGGCTGCTGCACGGCCGGCCGAGCCTGGCCCGGATGCAGCGGATCGGCCGGCTCGGCCGCGGCGAAGTGGCGCTGGCCGACCGGCCCGTGGCCGACGACGGCGAGCGACTCGCGCTCGTCAACGTGATGCAACAGCTCGACCACCTGATGGCTTATTCATGTGTCGCCCGCCGGGTGGCCGAGGGATCGCTCCAGTTGCACGGGATGTACTTCCATGTGGCCGAGGCGCAGGCTTATGTGCTCAATCCCCGGTTGCGCACCTTCAAGGCCGTACGGCCCGAAGTCCTCGACGCCGTCTGAGCCGCCCCGGGGCCGGCGGTCATCGGGTCGCCGACCCCTGCCACCTCGTACGACGCGTATCCGCATAGGTCTAAACCATTTTTCGCCGGCAACCCTTGTCAGGGCGTGCCCCGGGCTGATGAGCTAAGGGCCGGGACACAACGGGCACCCTGGGAAAGGGAGATGTCGTGAGCAACGAAAGCCTGGCCAACCTCTTGAAGGAGGAGCGCCGCTTCGCACCGCCTGCCGACCTGGCCGCCGCCGCCAACGTCACCGCGGAGGCGTACGAGCAGGCGAAGGCTGATCGGCTGGGCTTCTGGGCCGCGCAGGCTCGCCGCCTGAGCTGGGAGACCGAGCCCACCGAAACGCTGGACTGGTCGAACCCACCGTTCGCCAAGTGGTTCGCCGACGGCCGGCTCAACGTGGCGTACAACTGCGTAGACCGCCACGTGGAGAACGGCCTGGGCGACCGGGTGGCCCTTCACTTCGAGGGCGAGCCCGGCGACACCCGCCGCATCACCTACGCCGAGCTCCAGCGCGAGGTCTCCAAGGCCGCCAACGCCCTGACCGAGCTCGGTGTGCAGGCGGGCGACCGGGTCGCGATCTACCTGCCGATGATCCCCGAAGCGGTCGTCTCGATGCTGGCCTGTGCCCGGATCGGCGCCCCGCACTCGCTGGTCTTCGGCGGCTTCTCGGCGGACGCCCTGGCGACCCGCATCAACGACGCCGACGCCCGCGTCGTCATCACCGCCGACGGCGGCTACCGCCGGGGCAAGGCGTCCGCGCTCAAGCCCGCCGTCGACGAGGCGCTGACCCGCCCCGGCACGGAGAACGTCCGCAGCGTCCTCGTCGTCCGCCGCACCGGCCAGGAGGACGTCGCGTGGACCGAGGGCCGGGACGTGTGGTGGCATGAGCTGGTCGAGAGCCAGTCGGAGCAGCACACGCCCCAGGCGTTCGACGCCGAGCACCCGCTGTTCATCCTCTACACCTCCGGCACCACCGGTAAGCCCAAGGGCATCCTGCACACCACCGGCGGATACCTCACCCAGGTCTCGTACACCCACCAGGCCGTCTTCGACCTCAAGCCGGAGACGGACGTCTTCTGGTGCACGGCCGACGTCGGCTGGGTGACCGGCCACTCGTACATCGTCTACGGCCCGCTGAGCAACGGAGCGACGGAGGTGCTCTACGAGGGCACCCCCGACACCCCGCACCAGGGCCGCTGGTGGGAGATCGTCCAGAAGTACGGGGTCACGGTCCTCTACACCGCCCCCACCGCGATCCGCGCCGCCATGAAGTGGGGCGACGACATCCCGGCCAAGTTCGACCTGTCCAGCCTGCGGATCCTCGGCTCGGTCGGCGAGCCCATCAACCCCGAGGCGTGGGTCTGGTACCGCAAGCACATCGGCGCCGACCGGACGCCCGTGGTGGACACGTGGTGGCAGACCGAGACCGGCGGCATGATGATCAGCCCGCTGCCGGGGGTCACCGAGACGAAGCCCGGTTCGGCCCAGGTGCCGCTCCCCGGCATCGCCGCGACCGTCGTCGACGACGACGCCAACGAGGTGCCGGACGGCGCCGGCGGCTACCTCGTCCTCACCGAGCCGTGGCCGTCGATGCTCCGCACCATCTGGGGCGACGACCAGCGCTACATCGACACCTACTGGTCCCGCTTCGAGAACCGCTACTTCGCGGGCGACGGCGCCAAGAAGGACGACGACGGCGACATCTGGCTGCTCGGCCGGGTGGACGACGTGATGCTGGTCTCCGGTCACAACATCTCCACCACCGAGGTCGAGTCCGCGCTCGTCTCACACCCGAAGGTCGCCGAGGCGGCGGTCGTCGGCGCGGCCGACCCCCAGACGACCCAGGCCATCTGCGCCTTCGTCATCCTGCGCGGCGGTGTGGACGCGGACGACGAGGGCCTGGTGGAGGAGTTGCGGGCGCACGTCGCCAAGCAGCTCGGGCCGATCGCCAAGCCCAAGCGGATCCTGCCGGTCGCGGAGCTGCCCAAGACCCGTTCCGGCAAGATCATGCGCCGGCTGCTGCGGGACGTGGCCGAGAACCGCACGCTCGGCGATGTGACGACGCTGACCGACTCCTCGGTGATGGCCCTGATCCAGTCCCAGCTCCCCGGCACCACCGGCGAGGACTGACCCGGATTCGGGCACGTACCCGGAAGGCACCCGGCAACCCGCCGGGTGCCTTTCACTCTTTCCGGCTAAGGTAAGTACTCATCGCGTAAAGATCGCGACAAGAATCAAGGGCGCGCCGGGAAGTCTGGTCGGCACACAGCACACGTGTATCCAGTCGCCCCCAGGAGGTCCACCGCCGTGGCCGCGCCCAAGAACCGCCGTTCCGTCTTCCTCGGACGGCTGCCGTTGCCCGAGCGGAACTACCTCGCCGAGGCCCTGCGTACCGAGACCGTCGGCGGTGTGCTGCTGCTCGCCGCCGCCGTCGCCGCGCTGATCTGGGCGAACACTCCGCTGCGCGACAGCTACGAGACGGTCCGCTCGTTCCACTTCGGCCCCGGCGCCGTCGGACTGAACCTCTCCCTTCAGCACTGGGCCGCCGACGGGCTGCTCGCCGTCTTCTTCTTCGTGGCGGGCATCGAGCTCAAGCGCGAGCTGGTCGCGGGCGAGCTGCGCGATCCGAAGGCGGCCATCCTGCCCGTGGTCGCGGCGATCTGCGGCATGGCGGCACCCGCGCTCGTCTACTTCACGGTCGCGAAGACAGGCGGGGGGGCACTGGACGGCTGGGCGGTGCCCACCGCCACCGACATCGCCTTCGCGCTCGCCGTCCTGGCCGTCATCGGCACGGCCCTGCCGTCGGCGCTGCGCGCGTTCCTGCTGACCCTCGCCGTCGTCGATGACCTCTTCGCGATCCTCATCATCGCGGTCTTCTTCACCTCGCAGCTCGACTTCACTGCCCTCGGCCTCGCCGTGCTGGGCCTTGCCGTCTTCTGGCTGCTGCTCCGCAAGGGCGTGCGGGGCTGGTACGTCTACGTGCCGCTGGGGATCGTCAACTGGGCCCTGATGTACAACAGCGGCGTCCACGCCACCATCGCCGGTGTCGCCATGGGTCTGATGCTGCGCTGCCACCGCCGCGAGGGGGAGAGTCACTCCCCCGGCGAGCACATCGAACATCTGGTGCGGCCCTTGTCGGCGGGACTGGCAGTACCACTGTTCGCGCTTTTCTCGGCCGGTGTCGCGGTCTCCGGCGGTGCGATCACCGACGTCTTCACCAAGCCGGAGACGCTCGGCGTGGTCCTCGGCCTGGTCGTCGGCAAGGCGATCGGGGTGTTCGGCGGGACGTGGCTGGCGGCGCGGTTCACCAGGGCGGAGCTCAATCCGGACCTCCGGTGGCCGGACGTGCTGGCCGTCGCCTCCCTGGCCGGCATCGGCTTCACGGTGTCCCTGCTGATCGGCGAGCTCGCCTTCGCCGAGGACCCCCTGCTCACCGATGAGGTCAAGGCGGCGGTCCTCGTCGGCTCGCTGATAGCGGCCGTCGTCGCGAGCGTGCTGCTGAAGCTTCGCGACAACAAGTACAGGAAGCTGTGCGCCGACGAGGACCGGGACGACGACCAGGACGGCATCCCGGACATCTACGAACAGGACAACCCCGCCTACCACCTGCGGATGGCCGCGATCCTGGAGGCGAGGGCGGCCGAGCACCGCAGGCTGGCCGATGTCGCCGCAGCGCGCCCCACCGGGGACGATGGTCCGGCATGATCTGAGAGTCTTGACATCCGCCAAAGACCCGCGGATGACGAAGCGGATGACGATGAGGGAGCAGCCGATGAGCGCAGCCGACGACGGTGCGGCGACCGGTACGCAGGGCGCGAACGGCGCGGACCGCAGCCTCGGCCAGCTGGTGGCGACGGCCACCACCGAGCTGTCCGCGCTGGTCCACGACGAGATCGCCCTGGCCAAGGCGGAGCTGCGGCAGGACGCGAAGCGGGTCGGCATCGGCGGTGGCGCGATCGCCGCGGCCGGGACGCTGGCGCTCTTCTCGCTGCCGGTGCTGAGCTTCGCCGCGGCGTACGGGATCCACAATCTCGGTCTCGGCCTGGCCTGGTCGTTCCTGATCGTCGGCGCTGCGTTCCTGGTGGTGGCGGCGGTGCTGGGGCTGCTGGCGGTGTCCAAGTTCAAGAAGGTCAAGAAGCCCGAGAAGAGCATCGCCTCGGCGAAGCAGACCGCTGCCGTGCTGGGCACCGTCAAGCCGCACCCGCGGCCGCTGGTGGACACGAGCCCGGTGGACGCATCTGTGACACGCTCGTCCGTATGACGGTGCCCGATACCTCCGCAGCGCCCGCTTCCCCCGAACCCGAGCCCGGTACGCCGGCCTCCCCGGGAGAAGCGGGCGCGGCCGGTGTCCCGGGCCCCGGTGGCGGCTCCGCGGCGCCGCCGGCAGGGTCCCCGGCCGCTTCGGTCGTCCGGCCCGACGGACCGTGGGTGCACCGGGAGGTCGCGGCGAACGGCGCGCGGTTCCATATCGCCGAGATGGGCGAGGGGCCGCTGGTGCTGCTGCTGCACGGCTTCCCGCAGTTCTGGTGGGCTTGGCGGCACCAGCTGCCGGCGCTCGCGGACGCGGGGTACCGGGCCGTGGCCATGGATCTGCGCGGGGTGGGCGGCAGCGACCGCACGCCGCGCGGCTACGATCCGGCGAATCTCGCTCTCGACATCACCGGTGTGATCCGCTCCCTCGGCGAGCCGGACGCCGCGCTGGTCGGGCACGATCTGGGTGGCTACCTGGCGTGGACGGCGGCGGTCATGCGGCCCAAGCTGGTGCGCCGGCTCGTGGTCTCCTCGATGCCGCACCCGCGGCGCTGGCGCTCGGCGATGCTCGCCGACCTCAAGCAGAGCGCGGCCGGTTCCTACATCTGGGGCTTCCAGCGGCCGTGGCTGCCCGAGCGCCGGCTCATCGCGGACGACGCGGCGCTGGTGGGGCGGCTGGTGCGGGACTGGTCGGGACCCCGGCTGCCGGACGACGAGGCCGTCGAGGTCTACCGGCGGGCGATGTCGATCCCGTCCACGGCCCACTGTTCGATCGAGCCGTACCGGTGGATGGTGCGGTCGATGGCGCGGCCGGACGGCATCCAGTTCAACCGCCGGATGAAGCGGCCGGTCAGGGTGCCCACGCTGCACGTCCACGGTTCGCTCGATCCGGTGATGCGCACACGCAGTGCGGCGGGGTCCGGGCAGTACGTGGAGGCGCCCTACCGCTGGCGGCTCTTCGACGGGCTCGGGCACTTCCCGCACGAAGAGGACCCGGTGGCGTTCTCGACCGAGCTGATCAACTGGCTGAAAGACCCGGAACCCGACCGCTGACGGGCTCCGCGGGCCCCGCCCGCCCGTGGGTACACCCGTTCCTCGAACGGCCAATTGCCCGGCGCATAGGCCAATTGAGGGACCCCCGGGCGATTACCGACCACCGGGGCCGGGCACAGACCTCGGTATGGGCTGGACGCACGACTACCGTGACGTGACGCAGGAGCGGGGCGCCGAGGGCGACTCCGCACTGGCCGTGAGCGAGGTGACCGAGAGGGCCACGAGGGGTGAGCACCGGCCGGCGGCCGGGCCCGATCCCCTCATCGGCATTCCGCGCATCCTCCGCCGCCGTGCCCGCTGGGTGTCGGCGCGGCTGCGCCACCATCCGCGCGGCCGCTGAGCGCACCGGGCGGACCGTAAGGGCCCCACGGGGCCCTTACGGGGCTCAGAGGGCGCAGCCCTGGGTGTTGACCCGCGCCGTGGCCGTACGGCCGCTGATGGCGTCCTGTCGCACCTCGTCCGCCGTGAGGGCGTAGCCGGTGTCGGCGTCGTCGAGGGACTTGGCGAAGACCACTCCGTAGACCTTGCCCTCCGGGGTGAGCAGGGGCCCGCCGGAGTTGCCCTGGCGGACGGTGGTGTAGAGGGAGTAGACGTCGCGGCGGACGTTTCCGCGGTGGTAGATGTCCGGGCCGTTGGCCTGGACCCTGCTGCGGACGCGGGCGGCGCGGACGTCGTACGAGCCGTTCTCGGGGAAGCCGGCGACGATGGCGCTGCGGCCCGTCTCCGCATCGGTGTCGGTAAAGCGCAGCACCGGTGCCTGCAGCTGCGGCACGTCGAGGACGGCGATGTCACGCTTCCAGTCGTAGAGGACGACCTTCGCGTCGTACCGGCGGCCCTGTCCGCCGATCTGCACGGTCGGCTCGTCCACCCCGCCGACGACGTGGGCGTTGGTCATCACCCGGCCTTCGGCGAAGACGAAGCCGGTGCCCTCCAGGACCTTGCCGCAGCTGGGCGCGGTGCCGACGACCTTGACGATGCTGCGCTGGGCGGCCGTGGCCACAGGACTGGCCGCGAGCGCCGGGTCGGGCGCGGGCACGGAGGTGATGGGCTCGGTGGAGAACGGGGCGAAGACCTGCGGGAAGCCGTTCTGCGCGAGGGCGCTGCTGAAGTCCGCGAACCAGGTGTTGGCCTGGGCCGGCACCACCCGGGCGACGCCGAGCAGCACCTTGGAGTTGCGGACCTCCTTGCCCAGCGTCGGCAGGGAGGTGCCCGCGAGGGCGGAACCGATCAGCCAGGCGACCAGCAGCATGGCGACGACGTTGACGAGCGCGCCGCCCGTGGCGTCCAGGGCGCGGGCCGGGGACCAGGTGATGTGGCGGCGGAGTTTGTTGCCCAGGTGGGTGGTGGTGGCCTGGCCGACCGAGGCGCAGACGATCACGATGACGACGGCCGCGACGGCCGCGGCCGTGCCCGGCTCCTCGTCGGTGGCGCTGTCCCAGATCAGGGGCAGCAGATAGACGGCCACGAGGCCGCCGCCGACAAAGCCGATCACGGACAGCACCCCGACGACGAAGCCCTGGCGGTAGCCGACGACGGCGAACCACACGGCGGCGATCAGCAGCACGATGTCCAGCACGTTCACCGGAAGATGCCTCGCAATGATGTTGTCGGCGATGTCGTGGGCCCCGTGTGCCGTGGGGCCGGGATCACCGTCTCATGTCCGTCAGGCCCGCCAGTCCAGCGGGACCTTCCGGTCCCGGTCCCAGGGAAGTTCCCAGCCGGAGTAGTGCAGGATCCGGTCGATCACCCCTGCGGTGAACCCCCATACGAGCGCGCCGCCGACCTGGAACGCGGGGCCGCTGTGGCCGCTGGGGTGGAGGGCCGTCGCCCGGTTCTCCGGGTCGGTGAGGTCGGAGACCGGCACGGTGAAGACCCGGGCGGTCTCGGCCGCGTCGACCGGGCCGACCGGGGTGGGCTCGCGCCACCAGCCGAGCACGGGCGTCACGACGAAACCGCTCACCGGGATGTAGAGCTGGGGCAGCACCCCGAAGATCTGCACGCCCGAGGCGTCGAGGCCGGTTTCCTCCTCGGCCTCGCGCAGGGCGGCGCGGACCAGCCCGCCCGCGGCCGGGTCGCCGTCCTCCGGGTCGAGCGCGCCGCCGGGGAAGGACGGCTGCCCGGCGTGCGAGCGCAGCGTGCCGGCCCGCTCCAGGAGCAGCAGTTCCGGGCCCTTGGGGCCGTCGCCGAAGAGGATGAGCACCGCGGACTGGCGTCCGCCGGTGTCCGGCGGCAGGAAGCGGCTGAGCTGGTGCGGCTCGATCGTCTCCGAGGCGCGCGCCACCGGGTCGAGCCACTCGGGCAGCCCCTCGGCGGTGATGGCGGCCCCACGGCCGTACGTGCTCGTCATGCGTGTCCCCTCGGCTTTGGTGCGGTCACTGGGCGGGCGAAGCGGTCACTCGGCTCCCAGGGGGCGGGCGGGCAGGCCCGGGTAGTCGGGCGGGGGCTTGAGCCGCTGGCCGGGCAGTCCGCCCTTCTCGTACTTCAGGAGCTTCTCCGCCTTCTCGGGGTCGGTCTCCCCCTCCCCGTACGAGGGGCAGAGCGGGGCGATCGGGCAGGCACCGCAGGCGGGCTTGCGGGAGTGGCAGATGCGCCTGCCGTGGAAGACGACGCGGTGCGAGAGCATCGTCCACTCGCTCTTGGGGAAGAGGTCGCAAACCACGGCCTCGACCTTCACCGGGTCGGTCTCGTCGGTCCACTTCCAGCGGCGGACGAGCCGGCCGAAGTGGGTGTCGACGGTGATGCCGGGGACGCCGTAGGCGTTGCCCAGGACCACGTTGGCGGTCTTGCGGCCGACGCCGGGCAGCGTCACCAAATCCTCCAGGCGGCCCGGCACCTCGCCGTCGAAGCGGTCGCGCAGGGCGGTGGAGAGACCTATGAGCGACTTGGCCTTGGCCCGGAAGAAGCCGGTCGGCCGGATGAGCTGTTCCAGCGCCTCGGGGTCGGCGGCGGCCATGTCCTCGGGCGTCGGGTAGGCGGCGAAGAGGGCGGGGGTGGTCTGGTTGACCCTCAGGTCGGTGGTCTGGGCGGAGAGGACCGTGGCGACGAGGAGCTCGAAGGAGTTCTCGAAGTCGAGCTCGGGGTGGGCGTAGGGGTAGACCTCGGCGAGCTCGCGGTTGATGCGGCGCGCGCGGCGGACGAGCGCGGCGCGCGACTCCGGCGCGGCGGCCTTGGCCGGAGCTTTAACGGCCTTGGCCGGGGCTTTGGCGGTCTCGGCAGCGGGCTTCGCCGCCTTGACCGGGGTCTTCGCCACCTTGGCGGGGGCCTTCGCCGCCTTGGCGGGGGTCTTCACTGCCTTGGCCGAGGACTGCGCGGCCTTGGCCGAAGGCTGCTCCGTCTTAGCCGAAGGCTCGGCGCTCCCGGAGCCGGACGCGGCCTGCGGCGTCCCTCCGGCGGCCCGCTTGCCCCGAGGCCGGCCCTTAGCGGAGGATTCGGATCCGATCGTCCGTTCGGCGGTCTCCTCGACCGGCGGTTTGGCCTCGGTCGCGGCTTTCGCCTTTTTCGCGGGCGGACGTTCGCCCACAGCGGAATTACGGGCCGGAGTCACCCTTCCGGCCCCCTTGCCCTGTGCTCTCACCGGCGTATTGGACACCCGGCCAGACTAAAGCCCGTCACTGACATCCGGCCCGTGCGCAGGAAAACCACAGCCCAATCGGACCCCTGCCGTAGGGCTCCGGGCGACGATGCGCGACACTTGTGTTTGATCACACAGTTTTACCGACGGGCATCATGGGGACCACGGTCCTCTGTGCATGTCGACAAGGAGAGAACTCGTGGACGACGTTCTGCGGCGCGCCCCGCTTTTCGCGGCGCTCGATGACGAGCAGGCCGCTGAGCTGCGCGCCTCCATGGGCGAGGCCACCCTCGCGAGGGGCGACGCCCTGTTCCACGAGGGGGATCCCGGCGACCGCCTCTACGTGGTGACCGAAGGCAAGGTGAAGCTGCACCGCACGTCCCCGGACGGCCGCGAGAACATGCTCGCCGTCCTCGGCCCGGGCGAGCTCATCGGGGAGCTGTCGCTCTTCGACCCGGGCCCGCGCACGGCGACCGCCACCGCCCTCACCGAGGTCAAGCTGCTCGGGCTGGGCCACGGCGACCTCCAGCCCTGGCTCAACGCCCGCCCCGAGGTGGCCACCGCTCTGCTGCGCGCGGTCGCCCGCCGGCTGCGCCGCACCAACGACTCGATGTCGGACCTCGTCTTCTCCGACGTCCCCGGCCGTGTCGCCAAGGCCCTCCTGGACCTGTCGCGCCGCTTCGGCGTGCAGTCCGAGGAAGGCATCCACGTGGTGCACGACCTCACCCAGGAGGAGCTGGCCCAGCTGGTCGGCGCCTCCCGCGAGACGGTCAACAAGGCGCTCGCGGACTTCGCCGGACGGGGCTGGCTCCGTCTGGAGGCCCGTGCGGTGATCCTCCTGGACGTGGAGCGTCTCGCCAAGCGCTCGCGCTGACGGTGGGCGGGGCCGCGCGGCCCCGCACCCCATGAACGCCTGAAAGGCCCCCGCCGTCCGCGGCGGGGGCCTTTCGTGCGGGCAGGCACCCGGGTGGCCGTGAACGCCCCGCAGAGGGCCGTCAGCGGCCGCCTGCGCGAACGGGGCGGGGAAGTGCCTAGATCAGCCCGTGCTCGCCCAGGTAGTCCAGCTGGGCCCGCACGGACAGCTCGGCCGCGGGCCACAGCGAGCGGTCGACGTCCGCGTAGACGTGGGCCACCACCTCCGACGGTGTGCGCAGGCCGTTCTCGACGGCGGTCTCCACCTGGGCGAGCCGCTTCGCCCGGTGGACCAGGTAGTAGTCGATGGCGCCCCGGGCGTCGTCCAGCACCGGCCCGTGGCCGGGCAGCACCGTCTCCACGCCCTCGTCGACGGTGAGCGCGCGCAGCCGCCGCAGCGAGTCCAGGTAGTCGCCCAGCCGTCCGTCGGGGTGGGCCACCATGGTGGTGCCCCGGCCCAGGACCATGTCGCCGCTGAACAGCGCGCGGTCCGCGGGGAGGTGGAAGCACAGGGAGTCGGCGGTGTGCCCGGGGGTGGAGAGGACGTGCAGCTCCAGACCGCCGGTGGTGATGACGTCGCCCAGGCCCAGCCCTTCGCCGCCGAGGCGCAGTTTGGGGTCCAGTGCCCGGACGGACGTCCCCGTCAGCTCCGCGAACCGCCCGGCGCCCTCGGCGTGGTCGTGGTGGCCGTGCGACAGGAGGGTGACGGCCACCCGTTTGCCCGCGGCCTCGGCGGTGGCGATGACCGCCCGGAGGTGGTTCTCGTCCAGCGGCCCGGGGTCGATGACGACGGCGAGGTCGGAGTCGGGCTCGGAGACGATCCACGTATTGGTGCCGTCGAGCGTCATGGCGGACGGGTTCGGGGCGAGGACACACACGGCGCGGGCGGTCGCGGGCCCGCCGACAGCGCCCTGGCGGGGCCGCCCGGGAAGATCGCCTGTGTCTGTCATGAGTCGGCCTCCGAAGGCTTCGAAGCGGTCCGCTGTGCGGAAGGTCGCGTGGTGGGCACGTGCCGGGTGAATTCGTCGTGCCCCGGCCAGCTCAGCACGATGCCGTCCTCGCCGAGGCGCGCTCGCGCGATCACAGGCGTGAGATCCCGGTCACCCGAGGCGGCCAGGGCCCCGGCCACGCTGCTGTACGGGCGGAGCGCGCGCAGCGTGGAGATGGTGGGCGGCATCATCAGCAGGTCTCCGCGGTCGTAGCCGTCGGCCGCCTCGGCCGGGCGGATCCACTGGGTGCGGTCCGCTTCCGTCGAGGCGTTGCGGGTGCGCTGCCCCTCGGGGAGGGCGGCCACGAAGAACCAGGTGTCGTAGCGGCGGGGTTCGAATTCGGGGGTGATCCAGCGGGCCCAGGCGCCCAGGAGGTCGCTGCGCAGGAGCAGGCCGCGCCGGTCGAGGAAGTCGGCGAAGGACAGCTCGCGGGTGACCAGGGCGGCGCGGTCGGCCTCCCACCCGGGCCCGGTGGTGTCGGCGACGACCGTGTCGGGCGCCGGGCCCGCCAGCAGCACCCCAGCCTCCTCGAACGTCTCCCGGACGGCGGCGCAGACGATGGACTGGGCGGACGCGGCGTCCACGCCCAGGCGCCGCGCCCAGTCCGCGCGGGACGGGCCTGCCCAGGGCACGTCGCGCTCGTCGCGGGGGTCCACGGAGCCGCCCGGGTACGCGTACGCGCCTCCGGCGAAGGCCATGGAGGCGCGTCTGCGCAGCATGTGGACAGCGGGGCCGCCGGCTCCGTCGCGCAGCAGTAGTACTGTCGCGGCGCGCCGGGGCGGCACGGGCCGCAGCTCGCCGCGCGCGAGCGCCCTGATCCGGTCCGGCCACTCCGGCGGGTACCACTGGCCGTTCGAAGTCGACATGGCCGGATGCTATGCGCTCCTGCGCGGATGTTCGAGGGCGGCGAGGCCGCCCCACGGGTCAGTCCCGGACCTCCACGAGGACCTCGACCTCGACCGGAGCGTCCAGCGGCAGCACCGTCACGCCCACGGCGGAGCGGGCGTGGACGCCCTTCTCACCGAGCACCTCGCCCAGCAGCTCGCTGGCACCGTTGATGACGCCGGGCTGTGCGGTGAAGTCCGGGGCGGAGGCGACGAAGCCCACGACCTTGACCACGCGGACGATCTTGTCCAGGTCGCCGATGACGGACTTCACGGCGGCCAGGGCGTTGAGCGCGCAGACCCCGGCGAGCTCCTTGGCCTGCTCGGCACTGACCTCGGCACCGACCTTGCCGGTGGCCGGGACGGAGCCCTTGACCATCGGCAGCTGGCCGGCGGTGTAGACATACGCGCCGGAGCGCACGGCCGGCTGGTAGGCGGCCAGCGGCGGTACGACGTCAGGCAGCGTCAGTCCGAGCTCGGCGAGCCTGGCCTCGACGGCGCTCAAGGCTTCGCCCGCTTGAGGTAGGCCACCAGCTGCTCCGGGTTGTTCGGGCCCGGGACGACCTGGACGAGCTCCCAGCCGTCCTCGCCCCAGGTGTCCAGGATCTGCTTGGTCGCGTGCACGAGAAGGGGCACCGTTGCGTATTCCCACTTGGTCATGGCCCGACTGTAATGCCTGACACCGACAGCCTCGCGCGTGGTCGGTGCGCCGACCTGCCGGCCGCCCCGGCCGCCGGCCCCGGCGGCCGCGGCACCACCGTTCAGCAGCGCCTGGGCGCCCCCCGCGCGTGCCGTCCGACGGGCCCGGCGACGGCTTGGCGGCCATTCGGCCCGCCGCCCGGGGGGCCGGCGCCGCTCGTGCCGCCTCCGGTGCCGGGAGCGACGGGAAAGGGCGGCCAGTTGGGCGTGACGGGCCTCACCGCTCCGCACGACCTGATGTCGCCACCTGAGGCCACACGGCCGCTGCCGACGAATTAGGCTCCGAATCATGAGCAGGCTCCATGTCGTCACCGGCAAGGGCGGAACCGGCAAGACCACGGTCGCCGCTGCACTCGCACTCGCCCTCGCCGCCGAGGGCAAACGCACCCTTCTGGTGGAGGTCGAAGGGCGGCAGGGCATCGCGCAGCTCTTCGAGACCGAGGCGCTGCCCTACGAGGAACGGAAGATCGCGGTGGCGCCCGGGGGCGGCGGTGAGGTGTACGCGCTCGCCATCGACGCCGAACGGGCGCTCCTGGACTACCTCCAGATGTTCTACAAGCTCGGCAGCGCCGGGCGGGCGCTGAAGAAGCTCGGGGCGATCGATTTCGCGACGACCATCGCCCCCGGCCTGCGCGATGTCCTGCTGACCGGCAAGGCGTGCGAGGCGGTGCGCCGCAAGGACCGCGCGGGCCGCTTCGTCTACGACCACGTGATCATGGACGCGCCGCCCACCGGCCGCATCACCCGCTTCCTCAACGTCAACGACGAAGTGGCCGGCCTGGCGCGGATCGGCCCGATCCACCATCAGGCACAGGCCGTGATGCGGGTGCTGAAGTCGCCCGAGACGGCCGTGCACATGGTGACGCTCCTGGAGGAGATGCCGGTCCAGGAGACCGTGGACGGCATCGCGGAGCTGCGCGCGGCACAGCTCCCGGTGGGCGGTGTCGTGATCAATATGGTGCGCCCGGAGATACTCGGCGCGGCGGCTGTCGAGGTCGCCGCGAACGGCCGGCGCGCGGAGGTCGCCCGCACGCTCGCGCAGGCACTGGAGCGGACCGGGTTCGGCGGCGCGCACCGTGCGGGCCTCGCCGAGGACCTGGTCGACCCGCTGGTGGCACAGGCCCGCGAGCACACCGAGCGGATCGCCCTGGAGCACAGCGGGCGCACGGAGCTGGCGGGCCTCGGTCTGCCCACGTACGAGCTGGAGCTGCTCGGCGACGGCGTGGACCTGGCGGGCCTCTACCGGATGGCCCGCGCGCTGCGGAAGCAGGAATGGCTGTGAGCGGCGCGCACCCGGCCGCCGGGCCACGGACGACACACGAGGGCGACGACGAGGGGGGCACGGTGCATCACGGATCGGCGGCCAAGGGGAACGGCCTCGACAAGGCGGCCGTACTCGACATCGACCCCGTCCTCGACAACCCCCGCACCCGCATCGTGGTGTGCTGCGGCTCGGGCGGCGTCGGCAAGACCACCACCGCGGCCGCGCTGGGCGTGCGGGCGGCGGAGCGCGGCCGGAAGGTCGTCGTCCTGACGATCGACCCGGCCCGCAGGCTGGCGCAGTCGATGGGCATCGAGGAGCTCGACAACGTGCCCCGCCGGGTGCCCGGCACCGACACCGCAGCGGGCGGCGAACTGCACGCCATGATGCTCGACATGAAGCGGACGTTCGACGAGATCGTCGAGACGCACGCCGACAAGGAGCGGGCCCGGGCCATCCTGGAGAACCCCTTCTACCAGTCCCTGTCGGCCGGTTTCGCGGGCACGCAGGAGTACATGGCGATGGAGAAGCTCGGCCAGCTCCGCGCGCGCGACGAGTGGGACCTGATCGTCGTGGACACCCCGCCGAGCCGCTCGGCACTGGACTTCCTGGACGCCCCGGGGCGGCTGGGGTCGTTCTTGGACGGGAAGTTCATCAAGGTGCTGATGGCGCCGGCGAAACTCGGCGGCCGGGCCGGGATGAAGTTCCTCGGTGTCGGCATGTCGGTGATGAGCGGCCCGCTCAACAAGCTGATGGGGGCCCAGCTGCTGCGCGACGTGCAGACGTTCGTGGCCGCCATGGACACGATGTTCGGCGGCTTCCGCACCCGGGCCGATGCCACCTACCGGCTGCTCCAGGCGCCCGGGACGGCCTTCCTGGTCGTCGCGGCCCCGGAGCGGGACGCGCTGCGGGAGGCGGCCTATTTCGTCGAACGGCTGGCCGCGGAGCGGATGCCGCTGGCCGGGCTCGTCCTCAACCGGGTGCACGGCAGTGAGGCCGCACGGCTCCCGGCGGACCGGGCGCTGGCCGCGGCGGAAGCCCTGCTGGAGGACTCCGGCGCGAAGGCGGCGGACGCCTCGGCGCAGGCGCCGATGAAACCATCAGAAAATCTTGACGGCGGCGGCATTGTGGATCGTGTCGGCGGGCAAGCTGGCTCACGTACCGTCGACTCCGCGGGCACCGACGCTCCCTCGGTCCCGTCCCCTCCCGAGAGCGGCCTCCCCCAGCCTGCTTCCTCAGGAGACACGGCGGCACGGATCCCCACGGCACGGAGTTCCACCGCGGAGGCCTCCACCGCACGGCTGACCGCGGGCCTGTTGCGGCTGCACGCCGAGCGCATGCACGTGCTCACTCGCGAACGGCGCACACGCGACCGCTTCACCGCGCTGCACCCTGAGGTCGCGGTCGCGGAAGTGGCCGCCCTGCCCGGCGATGTGCACGACCTGGCGGGGCTCCGGGCGATCGGTGAGCTGCTCGCCGGCCGACCCGCCACCGCGCAGGCCGTCGAAGGCGCCGTGGGCACGCCTGACAGCGGTACCGACACCCGTCCCTGACGGGTCAGCACCAGCGCTGTGACGCCATGCGCCGCGGCGGTCAGCCGACCGCGGCGTACGCGTCGTACTCCTCATCGCCGAGCGGCAGGATTCCCGCCCCCTGCTCGTATTCCGTACGGGCGGTCTCCAGGAGCCTGCGCCACGAGGTGACCGTGGGCCGCCGCCTGAGCAGCGCACGCCGCTCCCGCTCGGTCATCCCACCCCACACGCCGAACTCGACGCGGTTGTCCAACGCGTCGGCCAGGCACTCGGTGCGCACCGGGCATCCGGTGCAGACCGCCTTGGCCCTGTTCTGTGCTGCGCCCTGAACGAATAGTTCATCCGGATCGGTAGTGCGGCAGGCTGCCTGCGCACTCCAGTCGGTTACCCAGCCCATGCTGGCGCCGTCCTCTCCCGAATCGAGGCTCCCCCACGGCGGCAGCGGCATATTCACCGTTGCCAGTTGAGGACGTTACGGAAGGCAGGCAGGGGACAACAGCCCCTTCGGGCCCAATCTTGGATGGCCCGAACGGACTATGCGTACGCGGCAGATCACCCAACGGAGTGAGCTGGCGACATCACCGGCCATTCCCCTGATACCGGGGCAGATCACCCTTGCCTTGCGGGGCACCGAGTGACACAGACGGCAATACGGACACGTCTCATCACTCACAAGAGTGAAGACGGAGGTGATGCGGAACGGCATCGTAGTGACTGGCGTGAAACAGCGTAGGCGAACACACGGGCGTCTGTCCGCCGAATGAGAACGTAGGCTTC
The DNA here is from genome assembly GCF_040646215.1 of Streptomyces sp. NPDC046215. Lineage (NCBI taxonomy): Bacteria > Bacillati > Actinomycetota > Actinomycetes > Kitasatosporales > Streptomycetaceae > Streptomyces > Streptomyces sp. NPDC046215. The sequence goes on from NZ_JBEYZW010000011.1 coordinate 54,651, forward strand.
CCTTCATGGCTATGAAGCGCTCGGGCGAGGGTCATCACATGACCCGGCAGGCCGCGAAATTTCTGGGTGTCAGCGTGCTCTCCGGGGCGGTTCTGGCAGGTCTGGCCCTGCCTGCGGTAGGAGCCTTCGGCCTCGCGGCGAAGGGGTCCGTCGAGGGGTTCGACGAGATTCCGGCCAGCATGAAGACCCCGCCGCTCAGTCAGCGGACCACCATCCTCGACGCCAAGGGCGGCGAGATCGCGAAGGTGTACTCCCGTGACCGCACGGTCGTGCCGCTGAACGAGATCTCCCCCTATATGCAGCAGGCGATCGTCGCCATCGAGGACGCGCGCTTCTACGAGCACGGGGCCGTCGACCTCAAGGGCGTCCTCCGCGCGCTCAACAAGAACGCCCAGTCCGGCGGCGTCTCGGAAGGCGCTTCCACCCTCACCCAGCAGTACGTCAAGAACATCTTCGTCGAGGAGGCCGGTGACGACCCCGCCAAGGTCGCCGTGGCCACTCAGCAGACCCTCGGCCGCAAGGTCAAGGAGCTGAAGTACGCCATCCAGGTCGAGAAGGAACTGGGCAAGAAACGGATCCTCAACAACTACCTGAACATCACCTTCTTCGGGCAGCAGTCCTACGGCGTCGAGGCCGCCGCCCAGCGCTACTTCAGCAAGCGGGCCAAGGACCTCACCCTGGAGGAGTCCGCGCTGCTGGCCGGCATCGTCCAGTCGCCGAGCCGCTTCGACCCCGTCAACGCCCCCAAGGAAGCCACCAAGCGGCGCAACATGGTGCTCCAGCGGATGGCCGACCTGAAGAACATCACCCCGGCCGAGGCCACCGCCGCCCAGGCCAAGCCGCTCACCCTCAAGATCACCCGGCCGAAGAGCGGCTGCATCACCGCCGTCGACGGTGCGGGCTTCTTCTGCGACTACGTCCGCGAGACCTTCCTCCAGGACCCCGCCTTCGGCAAGACGAAGGAGGCGCGGGCCAAGCGCTGGAACGAGGGCGGCATGACGATCCGCACCACTCTGGACCCGCAGACCCAGAAGTCCGTACAGAAGTCGATCAGTGATCACGTCTACCAGAACGATTCTGTGGCCACTGCGGTATCGATCGTAGAGCCCGGAACAGGCAAAGTACTCGGTATGGGGCAGTCCCGCCCGTACGGCTTCGGTCCGAACCAGACGCAGATCAACCTCTCGGCCGACAAGGCACAGGGCGGTTCGAACTTCGGCTTCCAGGTGGGCTCGACGTTCAAGCCGATCGTGGCGGCGGCCGCGCTGGAGGAGGGCTACTCGGCGGGCAAGTCCTACTCCTCGCCGTACCGGATGGAGTACCCCAGCTCGATCAAGACGTGTGACGGCACGTGGAAGAACGGCGAGGGGGCGACCGTCGCCAACGAGAACAAGAGCGAGATCGGCCCGTACGGGATGCGGGAGGCGACCGCGAAGTCGGTCAACACCTACTTCATCCAGCTCGTCGAGGACATCGGCCTCTGCCCGGTGACGAAGATGGCCTCGAAGATGGGTCTGAAGCCGGCCGACGGCGGAAAGTTCGCCCAGGTGCCCGCCCTCACCCTCGGCGGCTCCGACGGCATGTCCCCGCTGAGCATGGCGGCCGCCTACGCGACCTTCGCCAACGGCGGTAAGTACTGCACCCCCGTCCTCATCTCCTCGGCCACCGGCCCGAACGGCAAGGGCATCACCGTCCCCAAGACGCAGTGCTCGCGGGCCATGTCCGAGCAGACCGCCAACACCGTCAACACCCTCCTCCAGGGCGTCGTCGAGGACGGCACGGGCAAGGAGGCCGGGCTGAGCGGCCGCGACAGCGCGGGCAAGACCGGTACGACCGACGAGCGCCGGGCCGCCTGGTTCGTGGGCTACACCCCGAACATGGCCGGCGCGGTCTGGGTCGGCGGCCCGGGCGACAAGGTCGAGATGGAGAACATCACCATCGGCGGCGTCTACCACGACAAGGTCTACGGAGCCGACACCCCCGGTCCGATCTGGCGTGACGCCATGTCCGGGGCGCTGGAGGACAAGCCGGCGCCGTCCTTCGACACCGTCGCGATCGGCGGTGGCGACCGGAACCGGGGCCGTGACAACGGCGACGACAGCGGCACGGGCAACGGCAAGCCCGGCAAGAACAAGCCCGGCGGCGGCAACGGCGGCAAGCACAACCCGCCCGGCTCCGGCCGCACCGGCGGCACCGGCGGTCGCTGATCAGCAGGAGTACCTGATACGCACAGGGGCGCCCGGACCATGATGGTCCGGGCGCCCCTGTGCGTGAGCCGTCCGCGGCCGGCCGCCTATCAGCCCGCGAGGAGCTTCTTCACCTGGGCGGCGACGCGGCCGCCCTCGGCGCGACCCGCGACCTTCGGGTTCACGATCTTCATGACCGCGCCCATGGCCCGCGGGCCCTCGGCGCCCGCGGCCCTGGCCTCCGCCACGGCGTCCGCGACGATCGCGGCGATCTCCTCGTCCGACAGCTGCTGTGGCAGGTACTCGGCGAGCACCTCGCCCTCGGCCCGCTCGCGCTCCGCCGACTCGGCGCGACCACCCTTGGCGAACGCGTCCGCCGCCTCGCGGCGCTTCTTCACCTCGCGCGTGATCACCTTCTGCACCTCGTCGTCGGAGAGCTCGCGGGAGGTCTTGCCCGCGGTCTCCTCGTAGGCGATCGCGGACAGGGTGAGGCGGAGCGTGGAGGAGCGCAGCTCGTCACGCGCCTTGATGGCGGTCGTGAGGTCGTCGTGGAGCTTGGACTTGAGCGTGGTCATGCCGCAATCTTCGCACCCGGCCACGGCATGCGCCCCGCATTAACGGCCGGTGCGGCGCCCGCGGGCCGCAACTCCCGCCCCCGGCCGCGCTGTCGGCCGCCACCGGAGTTGTCCACAGGCGCCGACCGCGGTGACCACGGCACCCGGAAGGTCTGCGACCATAGGTCCCATGCGCGCGCGATACGGAGTACCCCTGGGAATCACGGCAGTCGGCGCGGCCGGCCTCGCCTACGCGGCCGGCTTCGAGGTCCGCTCCTTCCGGCTGCGGCGGGTCAGCGTGCCCGTGCTGCCACCGGGGATGCGGCCGCTGCGGGTGCTGCAGGTGTCGGACATCCACATGGTCGGCGGGCAGCGCAAGAAGCAGCGCTGGCTGCAATCGCTGGCCGGGCTGCGCCCCGACTTCGTCATCAACACCGGCGACAACCTCTCCGACCCCGAGGGCGTGCCCGAGACGCTCGACGCCCTCGGCCCGCTGATGGAGTTCCCCGGCGCGTACGTCTTCGGCTCGAACGACTACTACGGGCCCAAGCTCCGCAACCCGGCCCGCTACCTGCTGGAGCGGGCCAGCGGCCGCCACGGCCTGAACGGCAACGCCCCGGCCGTCGGCGTGATCCACAACCCGTGGGAGGAGCTGCGCGACGGCTTCGACGCCGCGGGCTGGGCCAACCTCACCAACACCCGCGGCAACCTCAAGATCGACGGCTATGACATCGCGCTGACCGGCCTGGACGACCCGCACATCAAGCGTGACCGGTACGCGGAGGTGGCCGGCGGCCCCGAGGAGGCGGCCGACTTCTCGATGGCCGTCGTGCACGCCCCGTACCTGCGGGTGCTCGACGCCTTCACCGCCGACCGCTACCCCTTGATCCTCGCGGGCCACACCCACGGCGGGCAGCTCTGCATCCCCTTCTACGGCGCGCTCGTCACCAACTGCGACATCGACGCCGAGCGGGTCAAGGGCCTCTCCAGCCACCGCGCCGGGGGGCAGCGCTCGTACCTCCACGTCTCGGCGGGCTGCGGCACCAACCGCTACACCCCGGTCCGCTTCGCCTGCCCGCCGGAGGCGACGCTGCTCACCCTCACCGCACGCGACCGCGACTGACCCGCTCCGGGGGCCACGGGCCCCCACCTGCGGCCCCCGGGAATCGGATTTCGTCTCCCGGCTCCGGTCCGCTAAAGTAGAGCTCGTTGCACCGGGGATCTACGAGAGTGGAATCCCGAGGCGGCGGATCGGGGTGTAGCGCAGCTTGGCAGCGCGCTTCGTTCGGGACGAAGAGGTCGTGGGTTCAAATCCCGCCACCCCGACACTGGTCAGAAGGCCCATTCGCATCACGCGAATGGGCCTTCTGCGTGTCCGGGATCCGACGGGCCCGCGAGTCCTCCTCTACCGCCGCGTGCCGTCGGCGCACAGGGCACGGTCGACGAGGCCCCGGGTGGCCTTGTTGAAGGGGCCCAGATCGGGGGTGCCGCCCGCGCTGGTGATCGACACGACCACCGACCGGGTGCCGTCCGGGGTGACGCCGGTGCGGGTGTACGAGCCGAATCCGTCGCCCTCGTGGTGCCAGTAGCCGCCGCCGCAGGACAGGGGCACCCAGCGGATACCGAGGCCGTAGCCGCCCTGCGGCCATTCCGCGAGGTCGTCGGTGTCGCCCGTGCGGGCCACCGTGCGCTGCATCTCCTTCAGTTGGGCCTTCGGGAGCAGCTTGCCGGTGATCAGGGCGCGGAAGAAGGTGTTGAGGTCCGCGGTGGTGCTCACGACGGCCGAGTCGGCGGTGTGCTGGAGCGTGTGCTCGGTCACATCCAGCCGGCCGCCGCCGGGGGTGCGCAGGAAGACGGTGGCGTGGGGGCCGGGCAGGAACGGGTCGGCGCCGGTGACGTAGGTGCTCCGTAGGCCAAGCGGGGCGACGATGCGGTGTTCGACCTGTTCCCGCCAGGGGAGGCCGCCCGCCTTCTCGATGATCATTCCGGCGAGAAGGTAGTTGGTGTTGGAGTAGGCCCAGCGGGGCCGGTGGCGGTCGGGGGTGAAGTGGGGCCGGTGGCGCATGGCGGTCCTGACCCACTCGTGGGCCGGGGTGGTGTCGTAGCGGTGCTTCTCGAAGTTCTCGGCGAGGGCCCGGGCGAGCTCGGGGTCGTCCACGTAGTCGAACAGTCCGCTGGTCTGCTGGAGCAGGTCCCGGACAGTGATTCTGGTGCCGTCGTTGCCGTTGCCCGAGACGACGCCGGGCAGCCACTTCTCCACGGTGTCCTCCAGGGACAGCCTGCCTTCGGCGGCGAGCTGGAGCGCGACGGCGGAGGTGAAGGTCTTGGTGGTGCTCGCCGCCCGGAAGCGCGCGTCCCACGGCACCTGTCCCCCGGCCGTGGACCGGGCGCGGAGCGTGCCGCGGCCGGTGTCCACCTCGGCGAGGACGTTGACGTCGCCGCCGGCCTTCCTGACCTCGTGCACATCCGCTTCGAGCGCGCTGCGGCCGTAGCGCCCGCGGTCACCGGTGTCGGTGGCGCTCACCTGCGGGGCCGCCGCGATCCCGGCCACCACCGTGGCCACGACCAGGCCCGCCCTCGCCCAACGGCCCGTCCGCCTGTACCCGCGCATCGCCCGTCCTCACTTCCCCGGCCCCGTGCGGGCCGCCGGTGACAAGCCAATCAACGGGGTGGTGGGGCTGACCATGGTGAAAACTCCCCGGTCCACGGTGTCCGAGGTGCGGGTTACCGTTCGCGTGCACCTGGGCACCCTGTGTTTCATGAGTGATGTGTGGGAGCGGACGCCGGTGACCCCCGGGGGCCGCCTCGGGCCGGCGGCGCAGCATCCCGGGCGGTGTGACGGCCGGTACCTGGAGCGGCGGGACGCGCTGGTCAGGCTGGCCCGCGGGCACCGGGTGGGCGATCCGTCGCCGGACGTCGCGTACACCGAGGAGGAGCACGCGACGTGGCGCACGGTCCATACCGCGCTGGTCGTCGCACACCGTGAGCACGCCTGCCGCGCCGTTCAGGAGGCCGCGGAGGAGGCGCCCGTTCCGGCGGATCACGTGCCTCAGCACGCGGAGGTCGGGGCCCGCCTGAAGCCGCTGACGGGGTTCGAGTTCACGCTCGCCGGTGGTTTCGTGGAGAACCGGCGGTTCCTCGGTTCGATGGAGCGCGGGTACTTCCACGCCGTGCAGTTCGTCCGCCACCCCGCCATACCGCTGTACACGCCCGAACCGGATGTGATCCACGACGTGTTCGGGCACGGCATTCACCTGGCGTCGCCCCGCTTCGGCGATCTCTACCGGATGTTCGGCCGGACCGCCGTGCGGCTGCGCACCCAGGAGGCACTGGACATGCTGAGCCGGGTGTACTGGTTCACCCTCGAATTCGGGGTGATGCACGAGGACGGGGCGGTCAAGGCTTACGGTGCCGCACTGCTCTCGTCCTACGGCGAGCTCGGGCGCTTGGCCGCGTGCGAGGTCCGCGCGCTGGACGTGCGGGACATGACCGGGACGCCGTACCGGGTGTCGGGCTATCAGCCGGTGCTGTTCGGCGCGCGGTCCATGAGCCACCTCACCGACACCCTTGCCGGGTTCCTGGAGAAGTTCGACGACGAGACCGGCGTCCGGCTGGCGGCCTCCGCGAGGCCCGTCGACCGGTCCTAGCCGGGCCTCGCCGCCCGCCGATCGGAAGGACGCAACGACATGCTGCTGGAGAACAAGGTCGCGGTGGTCTACGGGGCGGGCGGGCGGATCGGCAGCGCCGTGGCCCGCGCCTTCGCCCGCGAGGGCGCCCGGGTCTTCCTGGCCGGCCGGACGCAGTTCGCGCTGGACGAGGTCGCCGACCTGATCCGCTCGGCCGGTGGCGCGGCGGAGACCGAGCGCGTCGACGCGCTGGACGAGGGGGAGGTCCGCGCGTTCGTCGACGGAGTGGCCGAGCGGGCCGGGCGTCTCGACATCTCCTTCAACCTGATCTCGTACGGAGACGTCCAGAAGCCGCTGACCGACATCTCGGTCGACGACTTCACCCAGCCGGTCACGACCGCGATGCGGTCCCAGTTCCTGACCACGAGTGCCGCGGCCCCGCACATGATCCGGAGCGGCTCCGGGGTGATCCTGGCGTTCGGCGGGTCGAGCACGGACACGCTGCCGGGCCTGGGGGGCTTCAAGGTGGCCCTGGACGCCGTCGAGGGGCTGCGCCGGCAGTGGGCGTGCGAGCTCGGTCAACACGGCGTCCGCTTCGTCACCCTGAAGACGGGCGGTGTGCCGGAGACTCTGCCCGAGGGGTTCGCGGGGCGCGAGGAGATCGTGGCGTCGCTGGAGGCGGCGGCGCTGCTGAACCGGACGGCGACCCTGGCGGACGTCGGGGACGTGGCGGCCTTCGTGGCGTCGGACCGGGCGCGGACGATGACCGGGGCCACCGTGAACATCTCCTGCGGAGCGATCATGGACTACTGAGTCGGCGCCCCCTGAAAGGGCAGCATGGAGCGCGGAACCACGGATTCGGATCCACGGACTCCGGAAGTTATCCACAGGCTGTGGTCCCCGTCGGCACGATGTCGGTGCGGCGACGCAGAATGGGGCCATGACTGAGAGCAACGGGTCCGGGCCGGGCGACGGGACCACACGAAGCGCGCAGGCCGCGGCGACGGCCATGCCGGACTGGGAAAAGAGGTTCCGGGCGCCGCGGGTCGGGCTGCCCAAGTGGGCGGAGGACGCCCCCGACCGCTCACTGTTCGTATCGAACGTGACGGGCACCTACGAGCTCTACGCGTGGGACCGGGCGACGGGCGAGCAGCGCCAGGCGACCGACCGGCCGAACGGCACGACGGGCGGGGTGCTGTCGCCGGACGGCGAGTGGATCTGGTGGTTCTCCGACACCGACGGGGACGAGTTCGGCGTCTGGATGCGGCAGCCCTTCCACGGCGGGGCGGACGAGCCGGCGACGCCCGGTCTCGATCCCTCCTACCCGGGCGGCCTCGCCCTGGGCAGGGACGGGACGGCGGTCGTCGGCCGGTCCACGGACAAGGGCGGCTCGACGGTCCACGTCGCCCGGCCCGGGGCGGAGCCCGTGGAGATCTACCGCCATGAGGAGTCCGCCGGGGTCGGTGACCTCTCCCGCGACGGAACCCTGATCGCCATCGAGCACACCGAGCACGGCGACGCGATGCACTCGGCGATCCGGATCGTCACGACGGACGGCACCACCGTCGCCGAGCTGGACGACACCCGGGGCGGCGCCGAGGAGCTGGGCCTGGCCGTCATGGGCTTCGCGCCCGTGGCCGGAGACTCCCGGCTGCTCGTCGGGCACCAGCGGCGCGGCCGCTGGGAGCCGATGCTGTGGGACGCGGCGACGGGCGAGGAGACGCAGCTCGCGCTCGACCTGCCCGGCGATCTGGACGCTGACTGGTATCCGGACGGGTCCGCGCTGCTGATCGAGCACAGCCACCACGCCCGCAGCGAGCTGTGGCGGTACGACCTGGCGGACGGCCGGCTGACCCGCCTCGACACCCCGCGGGGCACGGTGTCCGCCGCGCTGCCGCGCCCGGACGGGACGGTGGAGTTCCTGTGGTCCTCGGCCGCGAAGCCGCCGGGCGTGCGGTCCACGGGCGGGCAGGTCGTCCTGGAACCGCCGTCGCTGCCGGGCGGCATCGGCAGGGCACCCGAGTCGGTGCCGGTCACCGACGCCTGGGTGGAGGGGCCCGGCGGCACAGTGCACGCCCTGGTGCAGAAGCCGGCGGGCGAGGGGCCCTTCCCGACGGTCTTCGACATCCACGGCGGGCCGACGTGGCACGACAGCGACGAGTTCGCTGGCGGCCCCGCGGCCTGGGTCGACCACGGCTACGCGGTCGTGCGGGTCAACTACCGGGGCTCTACGGGCTACGGCCGGGCGTGGACGGACGCGCTCAAGCACCGCGTGGGGCTGATCGAGCTGGAGGACATCGCGGCCGTCCGGGAGTGGGCGGTCGCCTCGGGGCTCGCCGACCCGGAGCAGCTGGTGCTGTCGGGCGGCTCCTGGGGCGGGTACCTGACGCTGCTGGGCCTGGGCGTGGAGCCCGACGCCTGGGCGCTGGGCCTGGCGGCCGTGCCCGTCGCCGACTACGTGACGGCCTATCACGACGAGATGGAGGCGCTGAAGGCCCTGGACCGCACCCTGCTGGGCGGTACCCCGGAGGAGGTGCCGGAGCGCTTCGCGGCCTCGTCACCGCTGACGTACGTCGACGCGGTCCGTGCGCCGGTCTACATCTCGGCGGGGATGAACGACCCGCGCTGCCCGATCCGCCAGATCGAGAACTACGTCGAGCGGCTGGCGGAGCGCGGCCACCCGCTGGAGGTCTACCGCTACGACGCGGGGCACGGCTCGCTGGTGGTGGAGGAGCGGGTCAGGCAGCTCCGGCTGGAGATCGCTTTTGCGGAGCGTCATCTGGGCCGTCGGGGCGGTCCGGACCGGCTGAGCGGTCAGGACCGGCCGGCCGGGCCGGACCACCGGGACCTTCCGGGCCTGCCGGGTCTTGCGGACCACCGGATCCACCAGAGCCCGCCGGACCGGCCGGCTGATCGGGGGTGAGGCCCAGGGCCAGGTCACGGGCGGCCTCGACCTCACGGCGGAAGAGCCGGACCCACATGAAGACGACGAAGCCCGCGAAGACGAACCACTCGCCGGTGTAGCCGAGGTTCTGGAACGCCTTCAGGTCCAAGCCGCTGTTGGGGGGAGCGGCCGCCGGCACCGGCGTGAGGTCGCCCTCCGCTTCGGTGGCGGTGATCCACGCGTCGTACATCTCGTACGGCACGATGTTCACCAGCGACGCCGCGCTGATGACGCCGAGCTGTCCCTGGGGCACGCCGCCGCTGGTGTGCACGCCCTTGGAGCCCGGGCTCTCCGATGCCTGGAGGGCTCCGGTCACGGAGACGTGGCCGGTCGGCGGGGCGGGGATCCTGGCGGTGTCGGCCTTGGAGTTCGCGTCGCCGGGCAGCCAGCCGCGCACGACGGGCAGGGCCTTGCCGCCGTCGGTCCGCAGCAGGATCAGGACGTAGAAGCCCTGGCGCTCGCCGAGGGCCCGGTCCGGGACGAGCAGCTGGTGGCCGGTGTCGTAGCGTCCGGTCGCCACGGCGCGGCGGCCGGAGGTCTCGGTGCTCACCGGCAGCAGCTCGCGCAACGGTTCCGCGGCGGCCGCCTTGGCGTCGTCGGCCTGCGCCTGGAGCTCATGGTGCGAGTCGACGCGTGTTTCGAAACGGCCGAGCTGCCAGCTGCCCATGAACAGGCACACCGGGATGGACAACACGGCGAAGACGTTGATCCCCCACCAGCGGGGAGTCCGCAGGAACCGATACACACCCCCACGGTACGGGCACCTCCTCCCCCGTCGGCCACCGGGCCGCGGCTCGAAGAGAGGTCGCCGGCGGCGGTCGAGGGTCAGGAGGCGGGGGCGACGACCGGGCCCGTGCGGTAGACGGTGCCGGCGCAGGCGTCGTCGATCTTCGTGTCGGCGACGGCGGGCTCGCCGACGTCCGGGGTGTGGCTGACGACGACGCTCGGCGGCTGCGGCGGCGGGGAGCCCTCGACGGGGCGGGGGGACTGCTCGGCCTTGGTCGTGGCGGGCGCGGCCGCGGCACTGCCGTCCGGGGTCGGGCTGGGGGCGACGGTGTTCTTGGGGCAGCCGTTGCGCTCGCCGTCGGACGCGGGGATCCAGGCGAACTTCACCTCGTAGGCCTGGCCGGGCTGGAGGATCACATCGCCGGGCTCGGTGGTGGGGCTGGGCAGCCCGGTGGCGGCGTCGCCCTGGGTGTGGTCCACGACGGAGACCCGGGTGTTGTCGGCGCTGCCGCGCGCGCTGACGGCGACCGTCCCCGGCCCGGCGACCGTGCAGACGGTGCGGGAGACGTTGACGACGCGGAAGGCGCCGTAGACCTTGCCGTCCTTGTCGGCCGCGCGGACGCTGCCCGTGCCGTTGCCGAGCTGGTCGCGGTCGCAGGTGGGCGAGACGGGGGCGAAGGTGCTGGTGGGGTCGGGGGCGCTGCCGGCCGGTGCGCCGGAGGGCTTGGGTTCGTTGGCCTTGCGGCCCTCCTCCTTGCGGTCCTCGGCCTTCTCCTCCCGGCGGTCCTTCGTCTTCTCCTCGGGCCGCACGTCCTCGTCGGGCCCGCTCTCGTCCCCGGGGCCGGTGTCCTTCTCCTCGGTGCGCTGGCTGCTGGCGGCGTTGGCGGCCCGCTCGTCAGCCGCGTCCCCGGTGGTGGCGACGTGCAGGACGGCGGGCAGGGCCGTGCCTCCGAGGATCACGGCGGCGGCCACGCCCACGACGGCCTGCCTGCGGCGGGCGCGGCGCGCCGGGACGGCACGCCGCAAGTGCTCCAAGGCGTCGGTGGCCGGCTCGAGCTCGCCGACGGCGCCCTGGAGCAGCTGCCGCAGGGCTTCCTCGTCGAAGGAGGGCGGCCCGCCGGCGGACGGGCGCCCCTCACGGGAGGGACGGGCGGGGCCGGAGGAGCACGAGGGCATGCCGGAGCCGGCGGAACCGGCACCACCGGCGGACGGCCCGTCGGCGGAGGTACGGCCATCGGCGGAAGTACGGCCGCCGGCGGGGAAGGGGCCGGGGCCGTCGGGGTGCTCGTGGCTCATGCCGGGGCCTCCATGGCGATACGGAGGGCGGCTATGCCCCGGGATCCGTATGCCTTGACGGACCCGAGCGAGAGGCCCAGGGTCTCGGCGACCTGGGCCTCGGTCATGTCGGCGAAGTAGCGGAGGACGAGGACCTCACGCTGGCGGCGCTGCAGTCCGCGCATCGCAGTGATCAATTGGTCGCGCTCCAGCTGTTCGTACGCGCCCTCCTCGGCGCTCGCCATGTCGGGCATCGGCTTGGAGAGAAGCTTCAGCCCGAGGATGCGGCGGCGGAGCGCGGAACGGGACAAGTTGACGACAGTCTGCCTCAAATAGGCGAGGGTCTTCTCCGGCTCCCGGACCCGGTTGCGTGCGGAATGCACCCGTATGAACGCTTCCTGCACCACATCCTCGCAGGAGGCCGTGTCGTCGAGGAGCAGCGCGGCGAGGCCGAGCAGCGACCGGTAGTGGGCGCGGTAGGTCTCGGTGAGGTGGTCGACTGTGGTGCCCGCTGCCATTGCCTCCTCAGCGTCCCCACGCTGCGGGGGGAGCTGGGAGGCGGGACGGGTGGTCGGCCAGGGAGCGATCACCGGCATGCCGCCCGCCGTGCGGGCCCGTGGACGCACTGCGCTGCTGCCACGCCGCGGGGCGGTTGCGATGCTGATGACCTCTGCCACGCCTGTTGGACACGCTTCCCCCCGTCAGGGTTGTACGCGGGGGGCACCCCGTTTGACGATGCGCCGCGTGACGGTGCGTCATATGCCCTCATGCGTACCAGCTCTTCCTCAATGCCCCGGTTTTGGCACCGCTCGCGAGAGACGGCGACAAAGACGCTCCCCGCCCGGCTGCCGGTTGCAGGGGACGGGGAGTGAAATAGTCGATCACACCGTCTGCCCAGCTCAAGAGGTCTGGACCAACGACTTGATCACAGGACCTCCACGATTCCCCCAGATTAGGGAGTGGTCAGCTCCGCCGCCACGAATTCAGCGATCTGGGCGATGTTGAGGGCCGCACCCTTGCGCAGATTGTCACCGCACACGAAGAGTTCGAGCGCGGTGGGGTCGTCCATCGAGCGCCGCACCCGCCCCACCCAGGTCGGGTCGGTGCCCACCGCGTCGGCGGGTGTGGGGAATTCTCCGGCGGCGGGATTGTCGACGAGCACGACGCCCGGCGCGTTGGCCAGGATCTCGTGGGCCTGCGCCACCGTCACCTCGTTCTCGAACCGCGCGTGCACGGTCACCGAATGCGTGGTGACGACGGGCACGCGCACACAGGTCGCGGCGACCCTGAGCTCCGGCAGCCCCAGGATCTTGCGGGACTCCTCGCGGACCGTCAGCTCCGCGGAGGACCAGCCGTCCTCCCGCAGCGCACCCGCCCACGGCACCACGTTCAGCGCCAGCGGCGCCGGGAACGGCCCGGTGCCGTCGCCGACCGCCCGTCGCACGTCACCGGGCTGCCCGCCCAGCTCCGTACCGGCCACGGCGGCGAGCTGCGCCCGGAGGGTGTCGACGCCGGCCCGGCCCGCGCCCGACGCCGCCTGGTACGAGGAGACGATCAGCTCGCTGAGCCCGAACTCCGCGTGCAGCGCGCCCACCGCGACGATCATCGACAGGGTGGTGCAGTCGGGGTTGGCGATGACGCCCCGCGGCCGCACCCGCGCCGCGTGCGCGTTGATCTCGGGGACCACGAGTGGAACATCCGGATCCATCCGGAAGACGGCCGAGTTGTCCACCACGACCGCGCCCTTGGCGACCGCGATGGGTGCCCAGCGGGCGGAGATCTCGTCCGGCACGTCGAACATCGCGACGTCGACGCCCTCGAACACGTCCTCGCTCAGCGCGAGGACCTCGGTCTCCGCGCCCCGGACGGCTCGCTTCCGGCCGGCCGAGCGGGCGGACGCCACGAGGCGGATCTCGCCCCAGACGTCCTCCCGCTGGGAAAGGATCTCCAGCAGTACCGTTCCGACGACGCCCGTGGCGCCGACGACGGCGAGGGTCGGCCTGCGGCCCGCCGTCTCCGCCGGGGCGGCGGACGTACGGGCCGCACAGCCTTCGGTCATCGCCCGGTGCCGCCGTAGACGACAGCCTCGTCGCTCTCGCTGTCCAGGCCGAAGGCGGTGTGTACCGCCCGGACGGCCTCGTTCACATCGTCGGCGCGCGTGACCACCGAGATGCGGATCTCGGAGGTCGAGATGAGCTCGATGTTCACCCCCGCGTTCGACAGGGCCTCGAAGAACGACGCCGTGACGCCCGGGTTGGTCTTCATGCCCGCGCCGACCAGGGAGATCTTCGCGATCTGGTCGTCGTAGCGCAGCGAGTCGAAGCCGACGCCCGTGCGCGTCCGCTCCAGCGCCTCGATGGCCTTGCGGCCCTCGGTCTTCGGGAGCGTGAAGGAGATGTCCGTCAGCCCCGTGGAGGCCGCCGAGACGTTCTGCACGATCATGTCGATGTTGATCTGCGCGTCCGAGATGGCCCGGAAGATCGTCGCGGCCTCGCCCGGCTTGTCGGGCACCCCGACGACCGTGACCTTGGCCTCGGACGTGTCGTGGGCAACCCCCGAAATGATCGCCTGCTCCATCGGCTGGTCCCCTCGCGGTTCGTTGCTGACCCAGGTGCCCTGGAGCCCGGAGAAGGACGAGCGCACGTGGATCGGGATGTTGTAACGGCGTGCGTATTCGACACAGCGGTGCAGCAGCACCTTGGAGCCGGAGCTCGCCAGCTCCAGCATGTCCTCGAACGAGATCCAATCGATCTTGCGGGCCTTCTTCACGACCCGCGGGTCGGCGGTGAACACCCCGTCGACATCGGTGTAGATCTCGCACACCTCGGCGTTCAGCGCGGCGGCCAGTGCGACGGCGGTCGTGTCGCTGCCGCCCCGCCCCAGGGTGGTGATGTCCTTCTTGTCCTGGGACACACCCTGGAAACCGGCCACGATCGCGATGTTGCCCGCGTCGACGGACTGCTGGATCCGGCCCGGCGTGACATCGATGATGCGCGCTTTGTTGTGGACCGAGTCGGTGATGACTCCGGCCTGGCTGCCGGTGAACGACTGTGCCTCGTGCCCGAGGTTTTTGATCGCCATCGCCAGCAGCGCCATGGAGATCCGCTCTCCGGCGGTCAGCAGCATGTCGAACTCGCGCCCGGCAGGGATCGGCGAAACCTGCCCGGCGAGGTCGATCAACTCGTCCGTCGTGTCGCCCATCGCGGAAACCACGACGACCACACGGTGGCCGTTCTTCTTGGCTTCCACGATTCGCTTGGCAACCCGCTTGATGCCTTCGGCATCGGCAACGGAGGAGCCTCCGTACTTCTGCACGACAAGGCCCACGTGCGCTCCTCGCAACTATGTGTAATGCGGTCGACTCAGTCTAACGAGCGGCCGGAATCAGCCATGCCGATACCGGATGGTGAGACGCGACGCCCGCTTCATGATCGATCCATGATCGGCCCGGTGCGCCGTCGCACCGTGCCCTTCCTTGATCCTCCCTGCCCAGGAGCGGGCCGGGCACACGGATCGTGAGCCGGGTCACGGCCCGGGCCGGTTTCCGTCCTTGTACCGGCCGGGGCGTACGAGGACGCTGAGGCGGGCCGGAAGACCTTCCGGAGCCCTCATACGCATGCGGAGGACACCAGCAATGGCCATCAGACCCCGCTTAGCGGCCCTCGCGGCCGGCACCCTCTCCAGCGGCCTCCTGCTCGCCGGGACGGCCTGGCTCGCACCCGCCGCCACCGCCGCGGACCCCGCCGCCGACCCGGCGGGCTGCACGCGCAGCGCCATCCCCGGCGGCGGCGATCACATCGTCTGCACCCAGAGTCTGGGCCCGGACGACGTCGTCACCGGCACCGGACAGGGCGACTTCATCGAGATCACCGCCGAGCTCCACGGACTGGTCCGCGGCCTCGGCGGCGATGACACCCTCAGCGTGGCCCGCGTCGCCCGCGGCGAGCAGTCGAAGGGCCGGGTGCACGGGGACGAGGGCGACGACGAGATCGTCGTGACCGGTCAGGGCGACGGCGGCGTCGCCGGTGAGATCGACGGCGGCGCGGGGGACGACACCGTCACCGCGGGCGGCGTCGCCGGGGGCACCGTCCGCGGCAGCGACGGCGACGACGAGATCACCGTCGGCAGGGTCGACGACCAGGGGGCCCAGGGGGCCGGCGTCGAAGGGGGCGCGGGGCACGACATCATCCGCACCGGCCCCCTGGGCGGCGCGGCCACACCCGGCTCGGTGCGGGGAGGCGCCGGGGAGGACGTCATCGAGGCGGACACCACCGCACAGCCCCTGATCGGCGCCCTCCACGGGGACGCCGACGACGACATCATCCGCGGGCTGAACGACACCGTCCTCACGCTCGGCCCGCAGTCGCAGGTCGACGGCGGCGCCGGTCTGAACACCTGCAAGGCCGACAACCGTCTGGGCGGCACCGTCACCAACTGCCAGGGCTGACCCACCGCCCAGGGCCCGCGGGCGCGGACCGGAGGCGGCCTAGACCAACCGCAGGCCCTAGACCGACCGCAGGCCCTAGACCGACCGCAGGCCCTAGACCGACCGCAGGCCCAGCGGACCGGCGATCTCCGCGGCCATGACCTTCCCGGCCTCCTCCGCCAGCTGCTCGTCCGTGGCGTCGGCGTCGGTGTCGAGGCCGTCGAGCTCACCGAGCGGCTGGTCGAGGCGGACGTGGGCGACCAGCGACTGCAGCGCCCGGAGCGCGGCCGAGGCGGTCGGGCCCCAGTTGGAGAGGTAGGAGAACTGCCACCACCACAGGGCCTCGCTGACGCGGCCGTCGCGGTAGTGCGCCATGCCGTGGCGGAGGTCGGTGATGATGTCGGCGAGGTCGTCGGAGATCCGGCAGGCGACGGGCGCGCTGCGCGGCACGTAGGGGTCGAAGACCTCCGAGTAGACGTCCACCGGGTCCAGGAGGACGGCGAACCGCTCGCGCAGCTCGTCCACGTCGGGCTCCGGGCCGACGTCCGGCTCGTACCGCTCGTCGGGGAGGAAGTCCTCGTGGGCGCCGAGCCGGCCGCCGGTCAGGAGCAGCTGGGAGATCTCCAGCAGCAGGAAGGGCACGGCACTGTCGGGCTCGTCGCCACGGGACACCTCGGCGACGGCGACGATGAAGCTCTCGACCGAGTCCGCGATCTGGACCGCGAAGTCGTCAGGATCGCGCTTGGCGTCGTGCAGCGTTGCGTCAGACATCGAGAAGTCGTCTCCCTTCGAAGGCACGCCCGAGCGTGACCTCGTCGGCGTATTCAAGGTCGCCACCCACGGGAAGACCACTGGCCAGCCGCGTGACCTTCAAACCCATGGGCTTCACCATGCGCGCGAGGTACGTGGCCGTGGCCTCCCCTTCCAGGTTGGGGTCTGTGGCGAGGATCAGCTCGGTGACGGTGCCGTCCGCGAGCCGCGCGAGCAGCTCCCGGATCCGCAAGTCGTCCGGGCCGACGCCTTCGATGGGGCTGATCGCCCCGCCGAGTACGTGGTAGCGGCCGCGGAACTCTCGCGTCCGCTCGATCGCGACGACGTCCTTGGACTCCTCCACCACACAGATCACCGCGAGGTCGCGGCGCGGGTCGAGGCAGACCCGGCAGCGCTCGTCCTGGGCGACATTGCCGCAGACGGCGCAGAACCGGACCTTGGCCTTGACCTCGGTCAGCGCGTGGGCGAGCCGGCGGACGTCGGCCGGCTCGGCCTGGAGGATGTGGAAGGCGATCCGCTGCGCGCTCTTGGGACCGACGCCGGGCAGCCTGCCCAGTTCGTCGATGAGGTCCTGGACCACGCCTTCATACACGGATCGGGTTCTCCTTCTGCGCTGTGTGGGGTTGTCGGGCGCCGGGGTGGGGCTGTCGGGCGCCGGGCCCGTGCGGGCCCGGCGGAACCCGGCTCAGACCGGCCGGGGCCTGGTCAGAACGGCAGGCCGGGGATGCCGCCGCCGCCCAGGCCCTGGGCCAGCGGGCCGAGCTTCTGCGCCTGGAGCTGCTGGGCGGACGCGTTGGCGTCGCGCACGGCGGCCAGGACGAGGTCCGCGAGGGTCTCGGTGTCCTCGGGGTCCACCGCCTTGGGGTCGATGACCAGGGCCTGGAGCTCGCCCGCGCCCGTGACCGTGGCCGTGACGAGGCCGCCGCCGGCGGTGCCTTCGACCGGGGTCCGCGCGAGTTCTTCCTGGGCCGCGGCGAGGTCCTGCTGCATCTTCTGGGCCTGCTGAAGCAGCTGCTGCATGTTGGGCTGACCGCCACCGGGGATCACGTGTTCGCTCCTGGCTGTCGACGACTGTTTCGGTAGCCCGAGCCTACGTGGTCGCCGCTCGCGGCGCCCCATGCCGGGGAAAGAACCGCGGGAGCGTCCAGGGGCGCGTGCGGCGCACCGGGCCCGCGCCCGCACGGCTGCTCGCCGGGTGCCCCGCGGCACCCGGCCGCCCGCGACGGGCCGTGCCGGGCCGGCTACTCGTTCGGGATCTCCTCGATGACGGTCGCTCCCAGCTCCCGCACGATGAGGTCGTAGCCGGTCAGGGCGGATTCGACGAGATCCGCGTCGTCCTCGGCGGGCATGTCGTCCTCGGGGGAGACGACGGGCGGCTCGGGCTCCCGGTACGCCTGCGACGGCGCGGGCGGCGCCTGGCGGGGCTCCGCCGGAGCCGCGGGGGCGGCGGCGGGCGGCGCCGCGGGGGTCTGCGGGCGGTGGGCGGGGGGCGGGCTGTACGCGACGGGCGGGGCGCTCTGGCCGCCGCCGAAGCCGCCGCCGAAGCCGCCGGCGGCCGGAGCGGCGCCGCCTCCGCCGGGGGCGACGACGAGCTCGATCTTCCACTGGACGTTGAGCGCGTCGGTGATCGCCTGGCGGAGGACCTCTTCGCTGCCGCTGTTGGCGAAGCTGTCACGCGCTCCGGGGTTGGCGAAGCCGACCTGGAGGGTGGTGCCGTCGAAGCCGACGATGTCGGCGTTCTGGCTGAGGACGATCCACGTGAAACGTCGGCGGTTCTTGACCGCCTCCAGGATGTTCGGCCACATCTGGCGGACCTGGGAGGGGTCGCCGGAGGGCTGCGGGGCGGCGGCCTGGGGGGTGGGCGCGGCGGGCCGGGCCGGGGCGGGAGCCGCGGCCGGGGTGCCGGGGACGGCGGCGGACGGCCAGGCTCCGGCGGCGGGGCTCTGCTGCTGGCCCGAGCCGGGCGCGGTGGCGGTGGGCCAGGCGCCGGCCTTGGCGGCGGGAGCCGGGGCGGGGGCCGCGGGTGCGGGTGCGGCGGGGGCCGGGGCTGCGGGGGGTGCCGCCGGGGTGCTCGCGCCCGGCCAGGCGCCCGGCTGGGGTGCCGGGGCCGCGGGTGCGGCGGCCGGGGCGGGGGCCTGGGCCGCGGGGGCGGGCGCTGCCGGGGCCTCGGCGGGGGCGGGCCGGCCGCCGGAGACCGCGGCGCGCGCGGCTTCCGGGCCGGAGAGGCCGGCGGGGCCCCCGTGGGCGTCGGGGCCGGGCGCGTACCCGGCCGGAGCGGGCGCTTGCGGCCCGGCGGGTACGTAAGCGGCCTGCGGGGCGGCCGTCAGCCCGGCGGCGGCGCCCCGCTCCAGCCTGTCGAGCCGGGCGCGGACGGAACGCTCGTCGTCGAAGGCGGCGGGCAGCAGCACCCGAGCGCAGATCAGCTCCAGCTGGAGGCGCGGGGAGGTCGCGCCGCGCATCTCGGTCAGGCCCTCGTTGACCAGGTCGGCGGCGCGGCTGAGCTCGGCGGCGCCGAAGACGGACGCCTGGGCCTGCATCCGCTCCACGACGTCGACGGGGGCGTCGATGAGCCCCTTCTCCACGGCGTCGGGCACGGCGGCGAGGATCACGAGGTCGCGCAGCCGTTCCAGCAGGTCCGCGACGAAACGGCGCGGGTCGTTGCCGCCCTCGATGACGCGGTCGACGACCTCGAAGGCCGCGGCGCCGTCGGCCGCCGCGAAGGAGTCGATCACGGCGTCGAGAAGGGAGCCCTCCGTGTACCCGAGGAGGGACGTCGCCATGGCGTACGTCACACCGTCCTCGGCGGCACCGGCCAGCAGCTGGTCCATCACGGACATCGAGTCACGCACGGAGCCGGCGCCGGCCCGGACGACGAGCGGCAGCACGCCGTCCTCGACGGGGATCTTCTCCTGCCCGCAGACCTCGCCCAGGTAGTCGCGGAGGGTGCCCGGGGGGACGAGCCGGAAGGGGTAGTGGTGCGTACGCGACCGGATCGTGCCGATGACCTTCTCGGGCTCGGTGGTCGCGAAGATGAACTTGAGGTGCTCCGGCGGCTCCTCGACCACCTTCAGCAGGGCGTTGAAGCCCGCCGAGGTGACCATGTGCGCCTCGTCGATGATGTAGATCTTGTAGCGGCTGGAGGCGGGCCCGAAGAACGCCTTCTCGCGCAGGTCACGGGCGTCGTCCACGCCACCGTGGGACGCGGCGTCGATCTCGATGACGTCGATGGAGCCGCGGCCGTTGCGCGCGAGGTCCTGGCAGGACTGGCACGCACCGCACGGGGTGGGGGTGGGGCCCTGCTCGCAGTTCAGACAGCGGGCGAGGATGCGCGCGCTGGTGGTCTTGCCACAGCCTCGCGGCCCGCTGAACAGATACGCGTGATTGACCCTGTTGTTGCGCAGCGCCTGCTGCAACGGGGTGGTGACATGCTCCTGCCCGATGACCTCGGCGAAGGACTCGGGGCGGTAGCGGCGGTAGAGCGCGAGGGACGACACGCCTACGAGGTTATCGGGCCGCACTGACAAGTGGTCTCGATCACAATCCCGATCACTGCCGACCCCGGCCCGGCCCCGCCCGAGCACGCCCCGGGAAACACAAGGGCCCCCCACGCACCCGCCAGAGCCCACTTACCCTTGCTGCCTTCCGGCCCTGGGGGAGTTCGGTGAGATAGCGCCACGTGAGGGGCTTGCCCTCAGCCTAGCCGATCCCGGGCGGTGCTCGTGCCCCCTCCCCCACCTCCGGAGAAGGCGTTCGCGAGCACCCCTCAACGTCTTGTATTGTTTGCCGCGGAGGATTCGCCTAGTGGCCTAGGGCGCACGCTTGGAAAGCGTGTTGGGGGCAACCCCTCACGAGTTCGAATCTCGTATCCTCCGCAGGCAGAAGGCCCGGACCGCTCGACGGTCCGGGCCTTCGTCGTTTTTCCGCACATGTCTCCGACGTCAGATGAGAACGGCACTCTTCCTTGCTCGGCGAGCTCGTGGGGTCGGTCCACCCCGCCCCGAACGTTTCCGGAGCGGCATAGTCGAGCCCGGTACCACGAGCGACCTGTGGCCATCGCCACGGACCCGTATGATCCGCTGCGTCGCACCGGGGACCTGACCCAAGTGATCGACAGCTTGCTCGTGAAGGACCCCCGCCGAGGGCATGATCGTGATCCGGGCCACGTTCCTGCCGGACCGCACCGCAGTGGGAGGGAACACGGGCGGGCAGCACCGGAGCAAGCGGGTCCGACGATCAGCCCACCCGGCGGGAACGTACGCGAGTGCTCGCGAACGCGTTCCCGGCCGTCGCCACACGTTCCGGCGAAGGGGACTAGCCTCCCGCTATCGAACGGAAGGGCGGGCGCCGTCGGCGTACTGCCTGGCGGTCCTAGTGGTGGCCCTCACCGCCTCCGTGACGGCGGGCGTCGTGCTGCGGCCCGGGCGACGCCCCCTCCGCCGCCCTGCCGAAGGCCGACGCCTCGCACCGGACCCTAAAAGCGTCTCGCCCCAGCCCCCGTCGCCCGCCGGATATCGGCCGAAGGAGGGCCACCAAGGTCTTTTCGTTCCCGCCCGAGCCGCTGGGCCCCCAGGAGCGGCCCGACAACGAGGTCGTCTACATCGGCCCCACCGAGCTAGCGGGCCGGGTCGACGTCGCCATGCCGGGGCTGACCCGCTCCGGCACTGGCGTGAGACCGAGGCCCAGACCCGGCGCGACCACCCCGGGCTAGAAGCGGATACGGATGGACGAAACGACCTTCCGGGACAGCGCGGAGTACTGGGAGTTCACGTTCAAGGGCCGCGTACGCGCTCTACGCGGCGGAACCGGCGTTCATCACCTCCGACGGGACCCAGTACGTGATCTACCTGTCCGTACCGAGCGCCCAGTGGAACGAGTTCCGTCCCGCCATCGACGCCGCCGTGAACGGGGTCCGGCTGCCGGAGCAACGGCGTGGGACGGGCCGGGGTGGTGCACGGCTCATCCCATGCGCCACCCCGGTCCCTCCCCTGTTCAGTGCCAGGTGTCGGACCGACCACTCGCGATGCGCGCACCCGCTTCGAAGTCGTCGTAGTGCACGCGCACGTCCTGGATTCCGAGAGCCCGCATCAGGTCCGTCAGCCGCACGACGTACCGGCACCCGACTTTCCTTAGAGGACACGGAAATTCACCACTTCTCGCCCGCGTGTACGCCGTGCTCAGCCCCAGGCTCAGCGCGTCCGCCGCCATGCGCATCCCCACCTCCGCCGGAAGTCCGAACACGGCGGAGAAGGCGACGGACTCATCACGATGGCGCTTCACCGGGCAGTCCCCCGCGTCCCGAACAGACCCAACTGCTCGCTCACTGCGGTCTGGACGCGAGGGCTCGCTCGCTGGCGCCCACGCTGACGTACCTGGCGCACGTGGTCCAGCAGGCCCAGCCGGTACGCCAGCGAGCCCAGCCGTTCGCCCTGTGCCCGCTGGGCGAGGATCCTGGACATCCCATCGACGCATACGACTTCATCCGCCGTGATCACCAACGGACCGGGCTCTACCGGCTCCTGCACCGTTCCCCACTCCCCCACTGGAGTCTCCTCCGGACTGCGGCGGCCCGTCCGCCACCCGGCGGCGAAGGCCGCGTCGACCAGGTGCTGCTCAGCGAACGATGTGTCCGCCCGGCCAAGGGTCCGAGCGCCCTCCAATGTCCCTTGCAACAAGGCAGAACACACGTCGGCGTGCTCGGCTCCGGTACGCCGAGAAAGCGAGTACGCCGCTCCTCTCAAGCGGGGCGCGAGCAGCCACACAGCCACAAGCATCCAACTCCGTCCGCCCTCGCCCTCCGGTTCCTGCCGGATATGGCCGGCAATGTGCCGCCAGTGAGCGACCCGGTTAGGGTGACCCGGTTTAGCTCCGAGGGCCTGGGAGCGCAGATCGTCCAGCACGATGCCCACTCGACCGCAGTGCGGCTCCATGGGTGTGTCCGAGCCACTGCACAGCGGCTGCCCCTGGGCGTACCGCTGCTCCACGGACCTGCAGATGCGGGTAAAGACATCGAGGGCTGGACGCGGGGTCATCGCGCACCCCCGGGCCACTCCGGGTCGGGACCGCTCTGCGCCCATGCCTCGGGGTCGAACTGCCGGTAGGTATCGCCTACTTCAGCGGCCGTGCCTTCCGATACCGTCCGCGAGTTCCCGGTGCTCGACGGTTCCGCCGCGTCGGACGGGTGGCCAGCCGCATCTCCGCCTTGCGGAGGCGGTGGCCAGGAGGCGGGTGTGACCGGCGGCGGATCCTCCGTGCCGGTCTCCGAGGGGCCGGCAGAGGGGCGTCCGCCCCCGTAGTCGGTCCGGCGCATGTACCTGCGGATGTTCTCCGCGGCTTCCGGCCGGCCCGCCGCGTCCGACGTACGCGCGAGGCGGTCCAGGAAGACCCTGGTCTCGTCCGACCCTTCGGTGAACCCCTCGCTGTCCAGCCAGGCGGCCAGGAGATCGGTCGGAGGTTCCTGTCCCGCTGCCGGACGGATGGGGCCATGGTCCGGCGGGGTCTGGCCACCGCCCGGCTCCGGGTGGTCGAATCCGCTCATCCGTTCCCCTTCCACCGGCTGCCCCCAGCCCCGTAACAGATCCAGGTACTCCTCGGGGATCTCCTCGTCGTTGGCAGCGGCGGACAGGACTGTCAGAGGAACGATCATGTCCACCGCACGCTCGATCTGGTCGTCGTGGCGCGCCATCCACCAGACCACCGCGTTGCCGGGACTCCGCAGAACGTCCTCCCCCAGGTACTCCCGAAGGTTGCGCTCGTGCTGCCGCCGACTCTCCCAGCTGCCCATGGCTTTGCGCAGCTCGTCCAGCTCTTCCAGGTGCTCCCGATCCCTGGGCCGCAGGACCAGCCGGATATCCGTGGCGAATGCCTCCACCAGCCCCGAACCGTCGGGGACCGGTGTTCCCAGCGTTCCCTCCAGCGAACGCTCCAGGAACGTGCACCGGCCGGGGTTCTCGGTCAGCGTCACGCTCTCCACACGTTGCAGGACGGACGTAGCGGCCAGGGCAGTCGGATTGCCGTGCGAAGAGGGGCCGAACCTCCCGGCGGGCCGCCACCAGACGGAGGCGGAGAACAGGAAGGGGCAGTCCTCGACGGCGCTCTGGACGGGAACCACCACGAGCGACGTCTCTCGGTAAGGGACTTCGGCCGGAGGCTCGGGAACAGACTCGTCCAGGTCCGGGCCAGAGGCCGTGGGGTGCGTGACCTCCCTACGCGGCACCCTCATATCGATCAGCAGAGCACCGGCGATGAGCGCAGGCACGAGGAACCACATCCAGAGCGGACGACCGAGCGCGACTCCCACCGCCAGGACGGTGACAACGACTCCACCGGACATGAGGCGCGTGATGTGCTGAGTACTCATGGTCCTTCCCTTGTTCCTCGCGCACCCGAAGCCGAGGCGAGGCCTCCGACTCCTTGTGCAAGGTCGATTTCCCGGCAGAACCGGTCGGCGGTCCGCACACGCTCGTCGCGCTGGGCCCGGAGGTGCTCAGGCATGTCGGCGGGCTCCGACTCGGCCCAGTCACACGTCGTCACATAGAGCTGGTTCAACAGGCCCCGGTCACCGTAGGCAGCGAGCAGCAGCGCGTTCAGGACCTCCTCCCCCGCCTGACGAAGCGTCAGGACGGCGAGCCAGCGCTGCACCGACGGGGACCAGGTACGCGCCGGCTTCCCCGCCATAACGGCACGCCAGGCGAAGACGAACGCCTGCCAGGGCGGGTGGACGCGCAGTTCGGCAGGGTCGAGCAGCGCCAGGAGTATCTCCAGGCTGCCGTCCGCCGGTCTCCCCCGCGGCAGAAGGCGGCGCACCAGCCGCCCGTACAGCCGACGGTTGCCGTGCGCCAGCTCCAGGAGGGCGGAGCGGGCCGTCGCCTTGATGTCCTCAGAGTTCTCCTGGCGCAGGGCTAGGTGCCTGAGCCGGACCATGGCCTGCTCCGGATGGGTGACGGCCATCACCTGCCGGCATATGACTGTCAGCACCCGTGCGAGATCGGGCGCTGTGCGCGCCGTCGTCACCCACTGGTAGACATACGAACGGAACAGCCACCCGTACCGTTCGTGGCTGAGGCCCAGTTCGAGCGCCGCCGCGGCCTCGGCCCGCAGCCGTCCTCCTGCCGAGGCGTGGGTCCATTTCTCGATGAGCAGGTGCAGATCATCTGGTCGATCGGTCCGCAGGGCCTGTTCCGCGAAGCGGGCGACCAGACGCGCGCGGTCCTCCGCTCCGAGGCCGGGGAGCTCCATGCACGTCCCCACCCAGTCCCGGAAGTCCGCACGCAGGTCGGGGAAGTTCTCCCAAAAGTGCCGTCTGACCGCGTCGTCGTAAGCGAGCCTGACGAACCGCACCCGTCCGTCATCCTCCCGGGCGAGGGACAACTCCTCCAACTGCTCGCCCAGACCCGCCCGAGCCAGTCTGGGCGTCTCGTCCTGAGGGTGTCCCAAGACGGCCAGGAGGCTGTGCGCGGCGCTCAGCACCGTGTCCGCCGGTCCGCCACTCGTCATGCTCGCCGCGAGCAGCAGTGCTCGTTCCTCTGCGCCTCGGTGCTGTCGCAGGTCTCCGGCCACCTGCTGCGACCAGTTGGTCGCGGCGGCCACGGCTTCGTCCCGCCAGTGCTCAAAGTTCGTGCCGCGGCCGGCCCTGTCCCGGGCCTGGACCACCAGGCCCGCCAAGCGGTCCAGCTCCCGCATAGGAGCGGTCCCGAACAGACGGGGCAGATCGCCGTGGTCCAAGTGCTCGTGCTCGAACCTCACACCCCGCACCCTCAAGTGCCGGCTGAAGACCGCCCGGCCGCCCGGCCGTTCAAGGTGCACGGCCAAGGGCGCGAGTTCCACATCGAGCATCCATTCCAGGCCGGACGGAGTCACCACGACCAGCCGGGCACCGCTCTCCTCGGCCAGCGCGCGGTAGGACATGAGCGTGCGCTGAGCGGCCGGGTAGTCGCTGTCGCCGATGCTCGACAGGTCCAGCAGATAGCGGTCGTCCGGCGATGGGTCGAGGGGCTCCTCCTCCCTGACCGTTGGCAGTTCCTCGATGCGGCTGCCCGCCACCGACGCCCCCACCAACAGCATGGTTGCCGCGGAGCGCCGGCCGATCCCGGGCGGGCCTTCCAGGAGCACCACCGCACCGGACCGCGCCAGCCGATCGGCCGCCCGGGTGTATCCGCCCGGCCATACGAAGCACTTGGCGAGCCGCCGCCGGTGCTCACGTACGATCTCCCGCCGATCGACCCCGGCCCTGACCAGGGGTTCTCGGGGGCCGACCGAGTAGTAATAGGTGTTGTTCTGGTCACCTCCACCGCTGTGCACCGGTCCCTGGGGGTCGCTGATCGACGTGCCACCTGTGCCGGTCAACGTTCTTCGTCCGCAGGCCGCCCGTTCCCGTCCGCCCTCTGCCGGACTTCCCCATGGTTCTCGCCCACGTACTGCACACCGCCTCCGTCGCCGGAAATACGTGGGCCCAGGTACTGCTCACGCGCCTGATACAAGTGCCCGCTTCCGGTGTGGACCGGGCCCTGGGGCTCGCTGACGAAGGTTCCGGAGAAGTCCCCGTTGAGATTGCCGATCCCCCCGCGCTGGCGGTGCTTGATCACCCTGGCCTGCATCCGGGCGTCTTTGGCCCCGTCCCTACTCGTGCCGTGGTCGTCGGCCGACGGTGCCGAACGGGCCCGGTAGCCGTTGCTCCGCGCGGCGGCTCCCAGTTCGGGCAGCAGCTCCACGAGATCGTCGGCCAGCCCCGTCAGGTCAGCGTCCGCGTTGCGGTGACTGAGCCGCCGGTACTGGCAGGAGGCCAGGGCCTCGATGTCGCCGGGAAGATCGTCGGGGCGCAGCCTCTTCGCCCCACCGACCAGCAGAGGGATGACCACGGCCCCGGTTTCGAGCGCTTCCCGGATCTCCCGCCGGGTCCAGTCGTCCTCGTCCTCGTCCTCCAGAGGGCTCCGGCCGCCGGGGCCTCCCGGCTCCAGCCACCGGGGCCCCATGACGGCCAGCAGCACGCTGCTGCGCCGGACCGCAGTGAGCAGTTCCTGGGGGAACCGGCTTCCCAACCGGATGGACTTACTGGCCCGGAAGACATTGCCACTGCCAAACACCCTGGAAAGTTCTCTTTCCACGAGCGTGGCGGCGGCTTCCTCGTCATTGGTCCGGTAGTTCACAAAGATCAAAGGCATGCGAAATTCCATTTCTGTGCGATGTTTCATCTTGCGACGGAAAGGCAAAACGATCCTGATGGAATACCGAAGGCTCGAAGGGTCGGATTCGAAGGGGCCGCGCCGGATAAACTCCCCAGCATGGCGAAAAGCGGCCGAATTACTGTGCCGCCGAGACCCCCCTGTGACCGAAAACAGCCCTCAGCGACCAGCGCCGAGTACGTTGGCGAGTACGGGCCGGAGCCCGCGCACCGCCGGGTTTCCACGGAACCGTGACCATTCAACGTCCAGTCGGCGCACGTCCGTACGGACGGTGGCCGAGGGAACGACGCTCATGAAAGCCAGCAGTTCGCGGGCCGTTTCGCAGGACCGCTCGATCTCACCCGACGCGGCGAGCGCCAGGGCGTGCCGGATGCCGTACCGCGCGCGGGTATTCAGCGCGTGGGGTGCGATGCGCCGGCACTGGTGTTCCAACATGTCGACAGACTGCCGGGGGCGGCCCAGGTCGTAGAGGCACCACCCCTCCACCATCGATACCGAGTCCTTGAGCTGGGTGGTGCCGAGCACCGGGCCACCCGATGGGTCCACGTCGGCCGCCAAGAGATCACGCGCCCGCTCCAGCGCTCTTCCGCAAGCCCTTTCGTCACCGTCGAGAGCATGTCCCTGGGCCTCGCGCTGGGCCGCCAGCCCCCTGATCCTGGGGGGCGCGGCGCTGCGCTGAGCCTGTCGGGCGAGCGCGATCGTCCGGGGTGCGTCCCCGTCGTAGTAAGTGACGAGCGCACGACGGACCAGCGCGTAGTCCGCCAGGTCCGTGTCCCCACCGGCCTCTGCCAGCTCCACCGCCTCGGCCGTGGCGCGCAGCGCGGTGGTCTCGTCCCCGTTCTCCTGGGCCATCCACCCGGTGTACTCGGCGAAGCGGGATGCGGTGATGAGCAGGCCGGGCCGGGCGGATCCCGTGGTGCGGGAGGCCAGCGTGGTGATGGTGGATGCCTGTGAGCGGAGAACGGGCAGCATCGAAGCGGGCGGCAGGCTCTGACCCAATCGCTTCATCTGGTGCAGCTGTTCCTGGAAGAGGGCGCCCGGTGGCAGGTCCTTGTCGCCTACATGGCCAGCCCAGCTCCCGTCCGCCATGCGGGCGGCGAGCAGGGAGCCCACCCCCGTGACGATCACCCGGCGCCGCGCGGGCCTCGGCCTGTTCCCGTCCGACTGATCCTCAGCGGTGAACAGGCGGCGCAACCGCCCGCCGACATTGAAGTGGGCGTCACAGCGCTGGGCCAGATTCATCGTGGGGGGATTTACACCCCGCTCGATCTTGGAGAGATGCCCTGTGCTGTAGGTCGTGACTTCCGCCAGCTGCTTCAGCGTCATTCCGGCTTCTTCACGTAGTCGGCGCAGCTCCGCACCGAAACGTAACGGGACGTCCATACCCCTACCCCTTCCAACATCCTGGACAGCCGAATTACCCCTCGGTCGCCCCCTTGAGGAGATTCTGGCACGGCCGCGCGTCGTTCTGTCGGGGGAAGCGAAGTTTCATGTTTCCTCCTTCTGTTCGGGCGCGAGAAACAGATGTGCAACCCATGGCACCGTGGTGTGACTGCGACCAGGAAGCAGGCGTTCGACGTGCCAGGACCCTTCTGACGCCGATTCCGCACCTCCGCCCGTCGGGGATGCGAAATATCGGATTCCGCATCACACGATTTCCGTGATTACCCCTGCCGACCGCACCGCATGACTATCGTGTCGACGAGCCCAAGGCTGAGCGGGAGGGGTCAGGTGTTATCGGAAGCACTGAGCAGCATCGCGGCAGAGGCCGGTGTGGCCGTGGTGGAAACGGCCGGGACCGATCACTGGCAGCTCTTCGGGGAACAGGTGGCCTGCTGGCTCGCTCGGGGCAAGCAGGCCGAGCGGGCCGATCTCGCCCGCCTGGCCAAGACCGAGGCAGCTCTGCGCACGGCCATCGACTCCTCCTCCCGGGCCGTCGCCGCCCGCCACGCTATGGTCTGGCAAGAACGCTTCACCGCCGTGCTGGAGCAGCTGAGCGCTGATGAACGCCACCCCGCGGCAGCACAACTCCAGCGTCTCGTGCGCGACCACGCCAGCGGCGACGCCCCGGCGGGCGCTGCCCCCGGCGTCATCGCCGGGGAGAACGTGCGGCTCCAGGCCGACCACGGCTCGCTCGTGGTGGGCGTGGCGAACGGGGATGTGCACTTCACTTCCCCTTTCCGCCCGGGTCCGGCACAGGGCTGAACGGACCGGGTGACTCAGGCCCACCCCCCTCCGAACGGGTCACTCGGGCGGCGCCGCTCCCCGCCGGAGACGAGACCATGCCATGCGCCCGAGCGAACTTCGTACAGGCATCCGACCATGGCTTCGCCGTCGGCTCCTGGACCCAGTACGTGATCGTCGAAGCGTCGCAAGCAACAGGCAGCACGCCGCATGGCCCGGACGCGGCCGACACCGCCCGAGAGGCCGTTCACGCCGCTCGGCAACGCTTTCTGCGGCGCGGCAGAAGAGTCCGCCCTCCGTTCGGGCTGGCCGCACGGCCCCACGCACAGGAACTGCTGGGCCGTCTGGTCGCGGAGGACGGGCCGGCCACCGTGGTCTGCGAAGGCCCTGCGGGCATGGGTAAGTCCGCCGTCGTCGAGGAGGTCATCGGCCTGGCGGCCAACCGGGGGTGGCCGGTCCTGCCCTTCCGGATGGACGAGGTGGAGGCGGACGACCGCACCGCACAAAAAGTGGGCTCACGGCTGGGGCTCCCCGGCTCCCCTGCCACGCTGATCGCCCAGGTGGCGCAGGGCGGTCCCGCTCTGCTGGTCGTGGACCAGCTTGACGCTGTGAGCAGCTACAGCGGGCGCATCCCGGAGGTCTTCGAAGCCGTCGACGAGATGCTGGAGGCGTTGGCCGACTCACCGAACGTCAAGGTCGTGCTGGTGGCACGGACGGTCGATGTCGAGAAAGATCCACGGCTCACAAGTCTGGTCAGCCAGGAAGACACAGTCGAGCGGTTCGCGCTGGGGCTGCTGGACGACCAGGCCGTTCGCGCAGTACTCGAACAGGGCGGCACGCCCCCGGAGAAGCTCGACACGGAGACGTTGGTCCTGCTGCGGACGCCCCTGCACCTCGCCGTCTTCAGCAGACTGACGAAGGGTGCACGGACAACGGCCTACCGGAGTCTGCAAGACCTCTACGCCCAGTACACGGACGACAGGCGACATGAGGCGGAGCGGTCGCTCCCCCGTGAGGCCTGGCCCACCATCACCCAACAGCTGGTCGAGGAGATGAGCCGACGCGAGACCGTCACCGTTCCTTACGTACTCCTGGACCGGTTCGCCAGAACCGACCTGGCGGTGCTCTCCTCAGCCGGAACCCTTGTTCACGCGGAGAACGGCCGTGTCGGGTTCTTCCACGAGACGTACTTCGACTACCTCTTCGCCCGCTCCTTCGTCCTGGCGGGCCACGACCTCCATGACTTCCTCGCGGCGAGCGGACAGGCGCTGTTCCGCCGGGCTCAGACCCGTCAGGTCCTGGAACATCTGCGGGACACTGACCGCGCGGCCTTCCGGCACACAGCGGTTCGTCTGCTCACCTCGGACCTGGTCCGCCCGCACCTGCGGTTCGTGGTCGTGGCCGTACTCGAGCAGCTCGACGCCACCAGCGAGGACTGGGCAGCGCTGGAACCCCATGCATGGGGAGAGGACGTGACCTCGGGCAACCTGCGCCGCCTGCTAGCCCTGCCGTCCTGGTTCGAGGCGGCCGACACCGGGAGATGGGAAGGATGGCTCGCCGCACCCGAAGCGGTACCGCTGATCTTCCCCCAACTGGAGTGGAGCACCGCGCACCATCCGGCGCGCGTGACGGAACTCCTCGAGCCGTATCGGGATGCCGAGGGGCCGTGGCGTCAGCGCCTTCTCTCCTGGGCCCAGTCCCGGCCCTCGGCGCACGCCCTTGGGCTGATCCACACGCTCATCGACCGTGGTGACTTCGATGCCACACCGGGCGGGTCCTCCGACACCGGGGCGGACTTCTGGCACCTCTTCGGGCAGCTCGCCGAAGAGGACGCGGTTGCCGCACTCCAGATACTGGGAGCCTTTCTCACCCGCGCGTTGCGGCAAGCCACCACAACAGAGCACGGTGACCCCTTCGCCTCCGGCCATCTGCCCACGCCCACAGGCTCCAGCCCGGGCACGCTCGTCATCGAGGCGGCTGAGGCGGCCCCCGCAGCAGCGCTCGAACATGTCCTGCCGTTCGTCATCGCCGTCGCGAGGGCCAGCCACGCGGCCCTATCCAACGTCTCCCCTCTACGCCCCCGGTGGGCGCTTCCCCCTTCCGAGCTCCAACCCAACCTCGATGAGGCTCTGTACTGGACGGCTCACGAGACGCTGCGCACCCTGGCCCAGCAGTACCCCTCCTCCGTTACCGAGGCCATGGGGTCCCTGACGGCGGCGGGCGATTGTCGGGCCCTGCGCTTCCTTGCCTGCCGGACCTACATGGTCTGGAACCGCCCGGACGAAGCACTCGCCTGGCTGATGAGCGACCCCGAGCACTTGCGGATCGGCTGGGCGGACAGTGCGTGCTGGGCTTCACGTGAACTCATCGCCGCGATGACGCAGCGGTGCGAGGAGGCCACTGTGGAGCGGCTCGTCCAATCTCTGCTCAACCACTTTCCCTGCTGGGAGCGACTCTCCGAGGGCCGTCACCTGTTCGGGCGAGCGCAGTACGTGCTCCTGGGCGCGGTCGACGAGAAGCGCCGCAGCGCTGCCGTGGAAAGGCGCCTCGGCGAGTTGGAACGAAAGTTTGGACAGCATCCTCCGGTCGGACCTCGGAACTCAGAGGCTGCCCACTGGGTGGGCCCTCCGGTGCCCCGTACCGCAGGTGAGTCCATGACGGATGGCCAGTGGCTGCGCGCCCTACGCAAGTACGCCGCAGAAGGGACCAACTGGGAAGGTGACGTACCGACAGGCGGAGCGACCGAGCTGGCTTCTATGCTGCGTGCCGTGGCTGGGCAGGAGCCGCAACGGTTCGTTCGGCTGGCACTCACCTTCGACGAGACCATTCCGGCTCCTGCTTTCGCAGCTGTGATCGACGCGGTCGCGGGGAAGGCCGACGCCGATGTCCTGCTCCAGCTCTGTGCCCACGCTCGTCGCCTGGTGGGGGAGAGCCTCGCCAGAACCATCTGCCAGGCCATAGAGACCGCCGCCTCGGATGTCGTAGGGTATGCCGCCCTCGTCGACCTGTTGGCTGACTGTGTCGACGACCCGGACCCCGCCGTCGAAGCGGCGCGACCCGGCGCCGGTCCAGGACAGGGCCCCTACGGCGGGGACCCCCTGACCGCGGGGTTGAACTCCACACGAGGGCAGGCCGCGCTCGCCATCGGCGCTCTGCTCAGGGCGTCGGACACAGTTGCCCCGGGGCTCATCCCCCTACTCGGAAGACTCGCCGTGGATCCGGTCATGGCGGTCCGCGCCTGCGCGGCGGAGGCCGTGGCCGCCCTGCTCCGCCACGCCCCGGAGGCCGCCCTCGACCTGGCGGAAGGCCTCTTTACCGATACTCACGTCGACATCCACAGGGCCCGGACCACCCACTGGCTCCTCACCTGGGCCCTGCTCCGCGACACCCGGCGCTTCGCCCCGGAACTGCTCCGGGCGCTCGCCGGCCCGGAGGAGGCGGCTTGGCACGCCGGAGCGACCTGGGCGGTCCTGAGCATGCAGGGGCGGTTGATTCCTGGACTACCGACCGACCCGGCCGGGCTCGCGACGGCGGCACGCCGGGGCGCCGCCGAGATGGTCGCCGGGGACCCCGCGTATGGCACATCGCTGCTCCCACGGATGTTCCATGACAGCGATGCAGCGGTACGCACGGTGGCAGCACGCGCGATGACCGACGTGATGTCCCTGTCGCCCACTGCCGCAGACGGCCTCATCGGCGCATTCCTCGGCAGCCCCGGCCTTGCTGAGCACCCCGAGACGCTGGCCCGTGCCCTCGCCGAATCGGCCGCGCGGCTGCCCTCCCGGACGATCGAGGCATGCCGGGCACTGACCGCGATCTCCGAGCGGGACAGCAGACAGGGGCGCCGCGGATACGCGCTGACCCAGCGGCATCTGATCGAGGCGGTACTCCGCCTGTACCGGCAAGGGGATGCGGAGGTCCGCGCGCAGTGCCTCGACATCATCGACGCCCTCTATCGCACCGGTGCCCATGGGCTGACCGCCGCGCTCTCGGGAGAGCGCTGAAGCTCTCTGGGGCCCTGGAAAACCTCAGACGTCGAACACCGCCTCCGGGCGCACTGACTCGGTCGACGAGTAAGCACGGGTAGGCAGCAGCCATGCCGCAAGGGGCGGCTCCGTGGTTGCAGTTTTGGTTGCTTTCACCGACGTTCGGCACCGTTCAGAAGCCCTATGTGCCTCTGCTTCTCTGCAGGTCAGTACGAACCCGTACCTCGCCGAACCTCCAAGCGAACATTTGGAAAGTGTGTTGGGGGCAACCCCTCA
Organism: Streptomyces sp. NPDC046215; assembly: GCF_040646215.1. Taxonomy (NCBI): domain Bacteria; kingdom Bacillati; phylum Actinomycetota; class Actinomycetes; order Kitasatosporales; family Streptomycetaceae; genus Streptomyces; species Streptomyces sp. NPDC046215. The sequence goes on from NZ_JBEYZW010000011.1 coordinate 87,783, forward strand.
CGAGTTCGAATCTCGTATCCTCCGCACAGTGCCTCACCGGGCACTAACGAAGGCCCCGACCGGGAAACCGGCCGGGGCCTTCGTGTGGTGCGGCCTCAGTTCCGGCCGCAGCCGGCCTCAGGAAGCCGAGCGGCGCCGACATCGGGAAGCGCGCCCCGGCTCCACCAGCTCCCCCCGAGGGCGGAGCACCCCCGGGCGAGCTGCGCCGCTACGCGGTCAGGGCTTGGGCAGGGTGTTGACGTAGTGGGTGCCGGCGCCGTGGAAGCCGTCCGCGGCCTTCTGGACCTCCGCCAGGGGTACGGCCCGGCCGGCCTGGCCGTAGACCCAGTCGACTCGCATGTCCCAGGTGCGCGGGCCCTTGAAAGGAAGATCGACGAGCCACGTGCTGAAGTGGATCCCCATGCGCTCACGCGGGAAGCCCTTGCCGCGGCTGCTGAACAGCTCCCGGCCGTCCATCGAGTAGGTGACCTTGCCGTCCAGAGCGGTGATCATCAAGGTGTGCCAGCCCTGGAAGCGCTGCTTCGTGGCGCGGGTGACCTGGTCACCCTGCTTGTTGCCACCCCAGCTCGTGGTGTCGAGCCGGGGGCCGGGCGCGCCCCACCCTCCGTTCGGCATGTACTCGTAGTCGAGTTCGCTGTACTTCGACGACGCATGATTGGGCGAGATCGCGAAGAAGGACTCGTTGATGTGGTCGCCGCCGCGGCCCGAGGTGGGCTTGTCGCTGAAGTAGATGCGGGCGGCCAGGGTCCCCGTGAAGAATCCGGCCTTGGTGTTCTGCAGCTCGGACTGCCGGGTGCCTTGCTTGGTCCCGTCGGTGGTGACCCGCAGCTGCAGCGCCTGGCCCTCCTGGGCCTTGGCGTCGGCCGGGAAGCTGATGCCCGCCGCCGACCAGGTGTTGCGGATGCCCGGGCCGCCCTCGCCGGTGCGCGCCTGCCAGCCGTTGGCGGCGAGCGCGGGGTCGTCGGCGCCGGTGTAGTGGAAGCTGTCGAACAGCACGCCGGCCGGGGCGGCGGCCGCCGGTCCCGCCGAGGGCGCCTTGGCACCGCCCGGTTCCTCGCCCCAGGCCAGCGCACCCTTCAGGTACGCGGTCACCAGCTTGGATTCCGTGAAGTGGCCGGCCTCGGCGTCGAAAGAGCGGTCGTTCTTCTGGTTCAGCGCTTTGTGGTCGAGGCGGTAGAGCTGAAGTCCGATCGCCTCGGTGGATTTACCGGGTGCGAGGCTTCCGGCCCCGGCCGTGAAACCGACCTCGAGGTAATGGCTCGCGGTGGGCGCCGGATCGTCCAGCGCCCCGGTCCGCTGCGTGACGTTGGAGCAGCCGACGTACGTCTGGACGCAATTGGAGCCGTACGCGGAAGTGTCGTCCGCGGTGAAGTAGTACCGGAGAACCACATCGCTCAGGGCGATGGGCTTCTTGGAGGTGTTGACGATTTCCAGCCATGGTTTGGCCGCGGTGGCCGCGGCCGCGGCGTCGTTCCGGTAGCGGACCTTGAGCTCCGCCGCCGAGCCGGAATCCGAGGAGCTCGAGGAGCCCCACGGGGGGTAGAGCGCGGTGCCGACGCCGGCGAGCACGGCTGCGACCAGGAGCAACGGCATGAGCCACCCGCGACGACGAGGGTTGCGGCGGGGATGACTCACGAATGCTCCTGGCTGGGACATTAGGGCGGTGTGATGCGCACACTTCACATCAGGTCTGCACCGTCATCGTAACCACGCTTCATCGGAAACCGGGCAGTCCTGACGGAATCACCAATTCCGGTAATTTACCTTCACTTTGCCGATAAAATCTTCGCCGGGGGCCTCGCGGCCTACGGGAAAGCCGACCGGACCGTCACCGAACGTGCTCTTGGTCACTACTCGGCGCATTCAATGCCGAGCAAATGTCCGCTTTGCCGGTTTTAACCGCAGAGAGGCGCTCCGCGCCTCGACCTCACGGCTCCCAAGTGGCGGCGGTCACAGTGAAACGGATGAGACGGCCATCATCCGCTGGGGTACCTTCTCGATACATCTTCACACAATCCATACAAAGTGTGATTCCCGTTAGCTTGACCTTTGGTGGGGGAAAAGGCCGTGTCCAGCACTGTTGCGCGCAGGGGCCGTCGTGCGCGCCGTCGTGGTCGCAGACGCACACACGACGTAGCACCGCACGTGTCGCGCAGCCGGCACCGGAGAGGCCGCAGGTCCCTCGCCGAGTTCGACGGTGCCGCCCTCTACGACACCGTCATCCTCGTTCCGGCCCGGAACGAGGAAGTCGGCGTGCTCACGTCGCTCGACTCCCTGGCCCGCCAGAGCCGGCGCCCCGATCTCATCGTCGTGGTGGTCAACAACTCGACCGACCGGACCGAGGAGTTCGCGCGGCAGTTCGCGGACGACGAGAGCACGCCGCAGACCGTCGTCCTGAACTTCGAGGACAACCCGCACAAGAAGGCCGGTGCACTCAACTACGGCCTGAACTGGCTCAGGGAAGCGGTCGGCGGACGGCTGACCAACACGGTGCGGCACGTCCTCGTCATGGACGCCGACACCGAGCTGCACCCGAAGTTCATCGAGCGTGCCCGCAATGTCATCGCGTCCGACCCGGAGCTCGGCGGAGTCAGCGCCGCCTGTCTCGGCCGCACCGACCTATGGCGCAATCCCTGGCAGCGGTACCTCCTCGGCATGCAGATCATCGAATACGGCCGGGCCGCCAATTCCCGCTACCGCCGTGACGTCCACACCATGTCGGGGGCCGGTTCCTTCTACCGGAGCGAGGCCCTGCAGAGTCTGCTCGACTGGCGCGGTCAGGTCTTCTGGGAAGACCACCGGAATCTGGTCGAGGACTACGAGACCACGCTGGCGCTCAAGGAATCCGGCTGGAAGGTGACCGCCAACCAGCTCTGCATCGCCTACACCGACCTCATGCCCACGCTGCGCGAACTGATCCAGCAGCGTGAACGGTGGAGTCGGGGCACCGTGGACACGCTGCGCGGCCGGGGCTGGACGAAGTTCACCTGGCACTCCATCACCACCATGATTCTGGGGCTCATCGGCGCCGCCTACATTCTCGGGTGGGGCTCGACGCAGCTCGTAGTGGCAGCGAAACACGGCTTCGCGCAACAGCCCCTGTTCTGGCTGCTCTTCAGCTTCTGGATCGTCTATCCGGCACTACGCGTCCGGAATCTCGGCTGGAAGGCGATGCTCGTCGAGGGCCTGCTGATCCCGGAGCTCGTCTACACCGTGGTGCGGACCTATTGGCTGGTGTCGTCCATCGTGAAGTCGTACGTGACGCGCGTGTCCGCGTGGAAGTGAACCGACGCATGGCAGTGAATCGAGGAGTGCAATGAATTCCCTCAAGGGCCTGGGGGTCTTCGCGGTGATCGCGGTCATCGCCTTCACCGTGACCCGGATAGCGGTCACGGACATCAGCCGGCTGCTGCTCGGCATCAGCATCGCAGCCGTCGTCCTCTCACTGGCCTCTTACCTGGCGTCCATCAGGCGGCGCAGGAGGGACCGGCAGCTTGCCGGTGAGTGACAGGGCTCTGTCACCGGCTCCTCCGAGCCGGCCCCGCACACGCGCCGACTCCCTCCGTTCCGCTCCACGCACAGCGCCTCACCGGGCACCAGGAAGGCCCCGACCGGGAAACCGGCCGGGGTCTTCGTGTTTCCGGGCCCTGCCTCAGCTTTCCGGGCCCTGCGTCAGCCGACGCTCACGCCTCCGCCTCCGCGCCCGCCACCGCGAAGTCGCCGAGAGACGCCTCCAGCAGGTCGAAGGCGTGGGTCGCCTCCGGCGCCACCTCCACCGCGATCTCGTCGTTCGTGCGACCTGCCAGCGTGAGTTCCTGGATGCGCTCGAACAGCAGGCGCTCGGCCGCCGTCAGAAGGGCCGCCGCCGCCCTCGGGGCGATGGTCGGGGACGGTGCCGCCTCCGCCAGGGCCCCGGCGAGGGCTTCCTCGCGCTGGTCGTGCAGGTCGCGCAGCCGGGCCGTGAGCGTGGGACTTTCGGCGATCATGCGGGCGAAAGCCGGGCCCGCGAAGCCGGCGACGGGGTCGCGGGCTTCCAGGGCGGCGTCGAACTCCCGCCGCAGCGCGGCGAGCGCCGACTCGCCCTCGGCCCGGCCGGCGACGGCGCGCGCCAGGCTCGCGGTGAACTGCTCGTGGTGGTCGAGGGCCAGGTCCTCCTTGCGCGGGAAGTAGTTGGTGACCGTCTTCTTGGCGACCCGGGCCGCGGCGGCGATCTCGGCGATGGTCGTCTGCTCGAAGCCCTGCTCGATGAAGAGCCGGGTGGCGTGGTCGGAGATCAGCTGCCTGGTCTCCCGTTTCTTGGACTCGCGGAGCCCCGGTGTCTCGATACCCATGAGAAGAAGTTACACCCGTAGCAAAATTACCCTTGACCACCTCGGTACGTCGTGCGTAAAGTTACGTCCGTCGCAAGATTTCCCACCAGAAGGAGACGCGTTGCGAAAGCTCGACACCGCCCAGCTCGGCACCACCAAGTTCGCCACCGCCCAGCTCGGCACCGCCAAGTACGCCACCGGCCGGGGCACCGGCCCCGTGCCCGTCGCCCAGCGTCTGATTCGCGATCTGCCCCGCGCCGGCCGCGCGGCAGCCGTCCGCACGCGGTACCAGGCGCCCCGCCGTACCTACTGACCCGCGCACGCAAGCCCCGCCCGTCCCGCCGCACACCCCGCCGAGGAGCCCCGTGAACGTCTCCGTCTCCACCCTTTCGCTGACCGTCGCCGATGTGGACGCCTCCCGCAACTTCTTCACCACCCACCTCGGCTACCGGGTGGCCATAGCCGCCGACGGCTTCGCCTCCCTGACCCGTGACGACGCCGCCGTCGACGTCGTCCTGCTCCGCCGGGGCACCGAGGTCCTCCCGGCCGACCAGCGGGACCAGCACGCGTCCGGCCTGATCCTCGCGCTCACCGTCACCGATCTCGCGGCGCAGGAGGAGCGGCTGCGCCGCGAGGGCGCGCCCGTCACCATGCCCCTGCGCGAGGAGCCGTGGGGCGAGAGGCTGTTCCAGGTCACCGACCCCAACGGGATAGTCGTCCAGCTCGTCGAGTGGGGCACTCCCGCCGGGGCGGAGGAGGCACCGGCAGGCGCGTAAAAGCGCCGGCCCGGCCACGGCATCAGCCGTGACCGAGCCCGGGCGGTCGGCACCGGCACCGCTCAGGGGCGGCGGCGCGCCCCCTGCTGGAGGTAGGCCGCGATGTCGGCCATGTCGTTCATGGTGGCGAAGATGCCCTGGGTGTCGGTGCCCTGTGTCGACGCCCCGTTCGCCCCGACGAAGAACACGTCGTAGTGCCCCTTGCTCGTCTCCAGGTAGCCGGCAAGGTTCTGCGCTCCGATGGACAGGCGGTCGTTGAGCAGGTCACCGCCGGCGAAGGTGCCGGGCTTGGCGAAGACCTTGCCGCGTGCCGGGCAGTTCCGGCAGGAGTGCGCGATGCTGCCGTCGACGCCCAGGATCGGCAGCGCCTCCCGGAACCGCCGTGCCTCGGCGCTGTGGTGCCAGTACGTCAGGATCTGCGCCAGGGCGCGGGGCGTCGCGCGGTCATCGGGGTCCCCGCCCCGGCCGTCGGCGAGCTGGACGGCCTTGCGGTCCACGTGCGCGCGGTCGAGGAACGCCGCGAGCACGGGGAAGCCGTCCGCGCAGTCCGTGCTCTTCGCCCGGACGGCCATGAGGCAGATCCCGAGGTTCGCCCCGAGGTTGTGGCTCACCTTGAGGACGAGCTTGGCGTACTGCTCGAACGGCGGGGAGGTGTAGCGGGCGACCGTCGGCGCGCCCCGGTAGGTGTGGGGCAGCCTGCCGGCCGGGTTGGGGCCGGCCGCCTTGGCCCGGACGTCGACGCCGGCCCGCTCCAGTGCCTCGATCAGGGCGGTGCGGCCGAACGCGTTCGGGTCCTTGACGGGCGATACCCGCAGGGCCGGGGCGGCGCCGGCGGCGATGGTGCCGGACAGCCGGATGCGGGTGCCGTCGGCGGAGGTCGTCACCTTGATGCCGGAGGGCCGGCCCGCCGCGACGGTCCGGACGGACGACGTCACGCGGTAGGGCGCGACTTTCGGGCGCCAGGAGAGCCGGGCCGGGGCGCCGGCGCGGGGACCGGGGGTGGTCAGCAGGTCGATGACGTTGTCGTTGACGATCATCGGGGTGGGGGCCGGGTCGAGGCCGGGGTCGGTGCGGAACAGCCGGGCGTCGACGACCACGTCCCCGTCGATCTTCCGGAGCCCCGAGGCGCGCACCTGCCGGGCCAGGCGGTCGATGCCGGCCAGGGGGTTCTGCGGGGTGAGGGTCGCGCCGGGGACATCGTTGGCGTAGGTGTGGTCGAGGTCGGTGTAGGCGACGGTGCCGTTGGCGCGCGTCCTGCCGCCGAGGGTGAGGTCGCCCTGGGCGATCAGGTCCAGGTCGCCCTTCAGGGTTGCGCCCCGGCGCTTTCCGACGGCGCGCACCGGGGTCACGAAGCGGTGTCCGCTGCCGAGGGTGTCCCAGGTGCCGCTGACACTGAAGAGTTTCGCGGTGGAGCCGGGAATGAAGTATTCGTCGGCGTTCTGCGCGTGCGTCACCTGCCCCGTATCCAGGCTCTGCTGGAACAGGCCCCAGCGGGCGTGCCGGTATTCGGGCTTCTGCATGACCGTGGAGATGCGCGGGTCGAGATCGCCGTGCCGGCCTGCGGGGGCCGCCTCGGCGAAACCGGACGCGGTGACGCCGACCGCCAGCAGCAGGCTCAGGGCTCCCAGGAGAGGGCTTCGGGTCCGGGCTCTGGTCCGGCTCCGGGTGACGGCTGATGACATACGGACTCCACCGATGAGTTTTTCCTCTTTGCCCGATATAGGCGTTTTGATGGTAGGGGTGTCGCCCAGGGGAACGGCGCGGCGCGGCGGCCGCGTCCCCCGGACGCCTCAACCGCGCGGCCGCGCCCGGCGTCCATACCCTCGCGGGGTACCGGTCCGCGCGGCACGCTCCGGCGGAACGATCCTCCGGGCGGGGGCACGGCGATACAGTGCTAAGAATGATCCGATAGGGATAAGAGGGGGCCGTTATGGGGCTGTTCGGGAATGCGCACACCGTTAATCCGGTTTCGGCGCAGCAGGAGTACGCGCGGCTGCTGGGCCCCGGCGAGCAGGTGCAGGCCGCCTACACGCTGATCCGCGACACCATGCTCTTCACCGACCGGCGGCTGATCCTCGTCGACAAGCAGGGGATCACCGGCAAGAAGGTGGAGTACCACTCCATCCCGTACAAGGGCATCACGCACTTCGCGGTGGAGACCGCCGGGCACTTCGACCTCGACGCGGAGCTCAAGATCTGGATCTCCAGCAACCCCACGCCGATCCAGAAGACCTTCACCAAGGGCGTCGACATCTACGAGGTGCAGGCCATCCTGACGCAGTTCGTGGCGCGGTAGGCCCCGGCCGGGGATCCGGCCGGGGCTGTCGGGGCTGCTGTCGGGGCTGTTCGGCCGCGGTTACTTCTTGAGCGAGCAGGTGGCCTGTGCCGTCTTGCCGGGGTCGCTCTCCGAGCGGGCGGTGAGGGTGATCCTGCCGTGCCGGTCGGCGCCCTTCTTCGCGGTCACGGCCACGTCGACGGGCACCTTGGTGCCCGACGCGGCGGCGGTGAGCCGGCTCGGGAGCCAGGCGGACCAGCCGCGGCCCGCGGCCGTGGCCGAGAGCCGGTAGATGTCGGTGGCGGCGGCGCGCCCGGTGTTGGCGAGGTCGAAGGTGCACAGGGCGCGGCCGTCGCCGGGGTCGCCCTTGGCGGTGCCCCGGCCGAGGGCGAGGCCGCGGTCCTGCGGGCCCGCGCCGTCCAGGGACTTCACGCCGACGTCGTAGGAGAGGATGCCGGAGGCGTCTCGCCGGACGTCGAGGATGTAGAAGTGCAGCCGGTTGGCCCGGTCGACGTATTCGTAGGAGCTGCCGGAGTCGGCGCCCGCGTGGAAGAGGGCGTCGCTGAGCTGCCGGTAGTCGCCCATGGTGATCTTCTGCGGGGTGCCGTCGGGGCGCTTGAAGTCGACGAGGTCGATGTCCTCGGGGTGCGCGTCGATCACCCAGGCGAACGGGGCCCGGTCGGCGTTCTTGGTCTTGCTGAGCAGCACGCCGCTGTCGGGCGTGAAGGAGTCCATGCCCATGCGGTCGACGACCTCGACGGTGTAGTTGTCGTAGCCGCCGCCGTCGCACAGCGGGTCGGTCTCGCGGTCGCAGGGCGCGGACAGGTCGCGGCCCATGGTGATGTTGACGCCGGCGAGCCCCTTCTCGCCGGGCGGCGCGGAGCGGGCGGTGACGCGGGCGGTCACGAGGCCGGAGTTCTTGAGGTCGTCGCGGTCCAGGCGCAGGACGTTCTTCTCGTCGACGATGCCGAGTTTGAGCTTGTCGCGCAGGACGTGCTGGGCGCCCATCGAGCCGCCGGCCGCCGCGGGTATCTGCCAGCGGGTGTGCGGGCCGCCGGGGCCGTTGAAGGAACCGCGGGAGAGCATGCCCCAGATGCCGGTGTAGGAGCGGCTGAGGGGGGTGCCGTAGGGGTTGTTGTAGTTGTCGGCGATGCCCAGGATGTGGCTGAGTTCGTGGGCGAAGGTGGCCATGCCGGAGCTCTCGGCCTGCGTGGAGGAGCCGTTGGAGGCGTTGGGCCAGATGCGGGCGGCCGCCTGCCAGGACGTCCACGGCACGTAGCGGGTCTTCGCCGCGTTGCCGCCGCCGGGTACGGGGGACGGCGGTCCCCAGGCGGCCGGTACGTCCCCGGGGGCCGCGAACTTCATCTGGCCGAACTCCTGCCAGGCGGAGGACTCGTCCACTCCGGCGGTGAGGTAGAAGATGAAGTCGAACTCCCCCGGCTTCCCGGCGCCCTCGGCCGCGGTCCAGGCGCGTTTGCCGTCGGCGCGGATGTCCTTGCCGCAGGAGTCGCCGACCGGGCAGGCGCCGGGGTTCATGCCGGGTTCGATGCCGTACTGGTAGGACTTCCACGGCATCCGGTAGACGCCGAAGGCGGTCAGGTCGACGCCGACGCGGCCGCCGGAGTCCTCCATCCAGTACTCGTTGATGGTGTGACCGTGGTTGAGCGTGCCGGGCTTGTTGAGGAAGTCCTGGTAGAACTTCGGCACGCGCTCGCGGGGGATGCCGGAGGCGCTGGGCAGCGGGTTGCCGAAGACGCCGGTGCCGGGCGCTCTGCTGACCGAGAATTCCTCATCGGGGTAGTCCAGGAGCACCAGGGCGCCCTTGAACTTGCGCTGCGTGGGCTTGAGGCCGGGGTCGGCCCAGCGGGTGCCGGGCACCGAGCGGTATTCGGCCCAGGTCATGTCGTCGGGGTTGCGCCAGCGCTGCGGGTCGACCGGCTGGACGAGCGGCGGGCGCGGCCGGGGTTTGCCGTCGGGTATCGCCTGCGCGGGTCCGGCGGCGAGGGCGGCCAGGACGCCGAGCAGCAGGGCGACGACGGCCGGCGTGCGTAACCGGCCCGGCCGGCGGGCGCGTGTGCGGCGGAGGAACAAGACTCACCTCTTGTCTGAAGTCACCTGAAGACACCGGACGTCACCTGGCGCCGAGGGGCGAACTGCGCTGTCGTGTTCCGGTGTTCTGGTGTTCGAGTTCCCATCGCGGTCAAGGTAGGACGGCGGGAGGCATGGCGCCAGAGTGCCCGGGTGACGTTCGTGGGGCGCCGCTTCCGGGGGCCCACGGCAGAAGGCCCGTACCGCGGTGCGGTACGGGCCTTCGTGCGCGAAGCGTGGGTTACATGGGGGTCGGCATGCCGAGCAGGGCCGACGCCGTCTCCAGCGGGGTGGGCGCGGTGGGGCTCACGGGGACCTCGGCGACGGGGGTCCGGCAGGTGAAGCCCAGGCGGGTCAGGGCCCGGGTCACCTCGGCGGCGGTGAAGTCGCGGCGGTCCTGCCGGGTGATGACCTCGCCCACCTGCTTGACGGGGTAAGTGCGGCGGCCGATGGTCACGGAGGCGTCCGTGACGGGTTCGGGCTTGATGCCCTTCATCGAGTGCTCGACCTCGCTCTTGACCAGGTCGAAGGGGAAGCGGGCGATGACGCAGCGCATAGTGCCTCAACAGGGTGGGAGGAAACGGGGGAACAGCGGGGGGACGGGAGCGGGCGGGTGCCCCGGGTCTCAGGCGGCGCGGCCCGTGCCCCGGGCGGCGGACGAGCCCGAGCCCCGGACGGCGGGCGAGGAGCGGCGGGCCTGCGCGGGGCGGCTGCGCTGTCCCCGGGCGGAGGAGGGCCTGCGCTGGGGGCGCTCGGCCACCGGCGCGGTGACGATGACGGGCACGCCCGAGGGGGCCTGGGCGCCGGTGATGCGGCTCAGCTCGGCCTCGCCGGAGCGCACCTGGGTGATCTGCGGGGTGATGCCGGCGTCGGACATCAGGCGCGTCATCTCGCGGCGCTGGTTGGGCAGGACGAGGGTGACGACGACCCCGGACTCCCCGGCGCGGGCGGTCCGGCCGCCGCGGTGCAGGTAGTCCTTGTGGTCGCTGGGCGGGTCGACGTTGACGACGAGGTCGAGGTTGTCGACGTGGATGCCGCGGGCGGCGACGTTGGTGGCCACCAGGACGGTGACGTGCCCGGTCTTGAACTGGGCGAGCGTCCGGGTGCGCTGGGGCTGGGACTTGCCGCCGTGCAGCGCCGCCGCGCGGACCCCGCTGTGCAGCAGGTGCTTGGTGAGCTGGTCCACGGCGTGCTTGGTGTCCAGGAACATGATCACGCGGCCCTCGCGGGCGGCGATCTCCGTCGTCGTGGCGTACTTGTCGGCGCCGTGGACGTGCAGGAGGTGGTGTTCCATCGTGGTGACCGCGCCCGCCGAGGGGTCGACGGAGTGGACCACCGGGTCGTGCAGGTAGCGGCGGACGAGGAGGTCGACGTTGCGGTCGAGGGTCGCGGAGAACAGCATCCGCTGGCCCTCGGGGCGCACCTGGTCGAGCAGCTCGGTGACCTGCGGCATGAAGCCCATGTCGGCCATCTGGTCGGCCTCGTCCAGGACGGTGATCCCGACGCGGTCCAGGCGGCAGTCGCGGCGCTCGATGAGGTCCTTGAGCCGGCCCGGAGTCGCGACGACGACCTCGGCGCCGGTGCGCAGGGCACCGGCCTGGCGGCCGATCGACATGCCGCCGACCACGGTCGCCATCCGGAGCCGCAGCGCCCGGGCGTAGGGGGTGAGGGCGTCGGTGACCTGCTGCGCCAGCTCCCGGGTGGGGACGAGCACCAGGGCGAGCGGCTGCCGGGGCTCGGCGCGCTGTCCCGCGGTGCGGGCGAGCAGCGCCAGGCCGAAGGCGAGGGTCTTGCCGGAGCCGGTGCGGCCGCGGCCGAGGACGTCCCGGCCGGCCAGCGAGTTCGGCAGGGTCGCCGCCTGGATGGGGAACGGCTCGTTCATGCCGAGGCCGCTGAGGGCCGTCAGCACCTCGGCGGGCAGGTCCAGCTCGCCGAAGGTCGCGGCGGGGGGCAGCGCGGGGGTGAGGGTGACGGGCAGCGCGAACTCTCCCTGCCGGGCGGCGGGGCGGCGCCCGCCGCCGCCGGAGCGGCCCGGGCCGCCGGGGCGGCCCTGGGCCTGGGCGCGGTAGCCGCGGCCGGCGTAGGCCCCCTCGCCGCCGCCCTTGCGGGCGCGGGAGGAGCGGTCGTTCGTGCGAGTGGTGCGGTTCATGCAGAACCTTCCTCGATGCGGCACGTATCGAGGAATTCCCGGCGGCGGTGGCCGCACAGAGGATCGCAAGAACGAGCCGGAGAAAAACAGAAAACGAAAAACCCGGGCCGGCCGGCGGGAATTCAGCCGCGGCCGGTACATCGCATACGTAGAAATGGCGCGGGCGGAGCTGTCTCCGGCCGGGGCCATGGGCGGGGCGTACAGGGCGCCCGCCATGCGGTGCGGGAATAGGGGGAATACGGGGATCTGCCGCGCGCCGTACGCGGGGACCGAACGGTCCTGCGGCGCGCCGGGCGGATCCTGAAAAGCAACGAGCTGGGGCCCGCACCCAAGGTGCGGGCCCCAGCTACGCCGAACGCTTCAGCGTCAGGCGGGAACGATGTTCTCCGCCTGCGGGCCCTTCTGGCCCTGCGTGACGTCGAAGTTCACCTTCTGGCCTTCCTGAAGCTCACGGAAGCCCTGGGTGGCGATGTTGGAGTAGTGGGCGAAGACGTCGGGGCCGCCACCCTCCTGCTCGATGAAGCCGAAACCCTTTTCGGCGTTGAACCACTTCACGGTGCCAGTAGCCATGTCATATCTCCTTCGGGGCAGTGCCCGAGCACCGCACTGTGCGGTACTCGCGTCGCCGTGATGATTGCCCCGGTCGGTAAAAGCACCGGAAATACAAAAGCGCACTCATCCGACCCGGGGGCCGAGCGAGAGCACTTGAAGTCCTTGGGAAACCACAACTGCAACTGAGATTCAGCCTAGCACGGAAGGTCCGGCCGGGCAGGGCGACTAATGTCACCTCTCCCGTCGGGCCATAAATTCTCACCGCACATTGGGCTGATTTCTGCGCCTGCGGCAATAGATATTCGATTGCGGGGCGGCGGGCACCGGTGGTCAGGCGCCGGCGTCCTCGTCGGCGGCACTCCGGAGCTCTTCGTTGATCCGCAGCGCCTCCTCCAGCTGGTCCTCCAGGACCACGATGCGGCAGGCGGCGTCGATCGGGGTGCCGCCGTCGACGAGCTCCCGGGCCCGGGCGGCGATGCGCAGCTGATAGCGGGAGTAGCGGCGATGGCCGCCCTCGGAGCGCAGGGGCGTGATCAGCCCCGCCTCGCCGATCGTCCTGAGGAAGCCGGGCGTGGCTCCGATCATCTCCGCGGCACGGCCCATCGTGTAGGCCGGGAAGTCGTCGTCATCGAGCCTGTCGGTGGCGTGCGGCTGGGTTTCCGGGGGCATCTGCACCTCTCGCTGATGCGAGAAATTCTAGCCACCGGGCAGCGGGCATGTCTACCGCAGCCGCAGTAGGTTTTCCCTGTTGAGCGGAGGACATTATTTCCGTGGCCGCGGAATTCCATTCCCCGCCGCGCTGCGGTTTCTCCGCACGTCGGCCGCCGGTCCTCCCGCCCTCATCGGTACGTCGGCCGCCGGTCGTCCCGCCCTCATCGGTACGTCCACCGCCGGTCGCCCCGCCCCCATCGGTACGTCCGCCGCCGGTCGTCCACCCTCAGGCGGCCGCCCTCAGGCGTCCACCGCCAGCCGGTACCCGCGCTTGGGGACCGTCCGTATCAGCCCCGCGTCCGGCCCCAGCGCGCCGCGCAGCCGGGCGACGGCGGCCTCCACGCCGTGCTCGTCCGTGCCGGTGCCGGCCCAGACCCGGCGCAGCAGGTCGGGCCGGCTCAGCACCCGGCCGGGCCGTTCCGCCAGGGCCCGCAGCAGCGCCGCCGATACCGGGGACAGCCAGATGCCCTCCCCTTCGACGAGGACCGCGCTGCCCTGGAGCACCAACGTCCGGCCGCCCGAGCGGAGTTCGCACCGGTCCCGGCCGGGCAGGGTCTCGGTGAGGGTGCGCACCAGCGCACCGAGACGGCCGCGTTCGGGCCACAGGGCCGGTACCCCGACGTCCTCCAGGGGCCGGGCGCAGAGCGGGCCGACGCAGACGGGGACGACGTCCTCGCGCAGGGCCGCGAGGACGTCCGGGTACAAGCCGGCCTCCCGCGCGGACTCCAGGAAGAAGGTGATCGCCGGGGCGCTGGTGAACGTCAGCGCGTGCACCTCACGGCGGGCCGTCGCCGCGACCAGGCGGCGTACCGCCTCCGGGTCCTCCGGCTGCGCCCAGCGGTAGACCGGCACCTCGATCACCTCGGCGCCGCGCTCGCGGAGCGCGGCGGTGAAGCCGGTGAGCGGCGCGCCGTGTTCCTGCACGGCGACGCGGCGGCCGCGCAGCTCCCGGGCGAGCAGCCAGGTGAGCAGTTCGTCGCAGCCCTCGGAGCGGGGCGAGTACGTCTCCGCCAGGCCGCCGGCCCGCACTGCCCCGGTGGCCTTGGGGCCCCGGGTGAGCACCACCGCGTCCCGGCAGACCTCGGCGAGGCGGGCGGCGCAGCCCCAGCCCTCGGCGGCGCTCAGCCAGCCGCGCCAGCCGACGCCGGTGGTGGCGACCACGTAGTCGAGCGGCGCGGTGAGGCACTCCTCCGTGGCGCGGCGCAGGGCGATGTCGTCGTCGACGGGGATGATCCGCATGGTGGGGGCCTCGACCACCCGGGCGCCGCGGCGCCGCAGGAGGGCGGTGAGTTCGTCGCGTCGCCGGTCCGCGGTCACCCCGACCACGAAGCCGGCGAGCGGTCCGGTCCGGTCCGTGGTGCCAGTTGCCATGCGCGCATCGTCCGTCCGGCGGGTTTCGGCCTCATTGCGCCGCGATCACGCTGGAGTAAGGGGATTCCCGGGCGGTGTTACGAAAGATGTCGTAAAGCCCACGCGGGCCCGGCGCGGGGTGTGAAGGCGACGTACCGCGGGCGCAACGCGGCCGACCCGGGTGCGTAACGGGCGGGGCCGAGGCTCGGGGCATGACGACGACCGACACCCACTGCCCGTACTGCTCGCTGCAGTGCGGCATGCGGCTGCGCCCCGCCCCGGAGGCCGCCGGGGAAGTCGAGGTGCTGGAGCGGCCCGGCTTCCCGGTGAACCGGGGGGCACTGTGCGGCAAGGGCCGCACGGCCGCGGCCGTGCTCTCCCCCGCGGCCCGGCTCACCGCGCCCCTGGTGCGCGACCGGCGGGGCGGCGAGCTGCGGGAGGCGTCCTGGGACGAGGCGCTGGACCGGGTCGCGGCGGGCCTGTCGGCCGTGCGGGACGCGCACGGCCCGGACGCGGTGGGCGTGTTCGGCGGGGGCGGGCTGACCAACGAGAAGGCGTACCTGCTGGGCAAGTTCGCCCGGGTGGTGCTGCGGACCGCGAACATCGACTACAACGGCCGGTTCTGCATGTCCTCGGCGGCGGCCGCGCACCGCAGGGCGTTCGGGCTCGACCGGGGGCTGCCGTTCCCGCTGGAGGACATCGCCCGCACCGGCTGTGTGATCCTCGTCGGCGCCAACCCCGCCGACACCATGCCGCCCGCCCTGCGCTACTTCCGGGAGCTGCGGGAGAACGGCGGCACTCTCATCGTCGTCGACCCGCGCCGGACCCGGACCGCGGAACAGGCCGATCTGCACCTGCAGCCCCTGCCGGGCAGCGATCTGGCCCTCGCGCTGGGGATGCTGCACCTGGTCGTCGCGGACGGACGTGTGGACGAGGAGTTCGTCACCCGGCGGACGACGGGCTTCGAGGCGGCGCGGGCCGCCGCGATGGCGCACTGGCCCGAGCGCGTCGAGCGGCTGACCGGCGTCCCCGCGGGGCAGCTCCGCACCGCCGTCGAGATGTTCACCGGCGCCCCGGAAGGCATGGTGCTGACCGCGCGCGGCCCCGAGCAGCAGAGCAAGGGCACGGACACCGTCAGCGCCTGGATCAATCTGTGCCTGGCGACCGGCAAGTCCGGGCGGCTCCGCTCCGGTTACGGCTGCCTGACGGGCCAGGGCAACGGGCAGGGCGGCCGGGAGCACGGCCAGAAGGCCGACCAGCTGCCCGGCTACCGGTCGATCGAGGACCCTGCCGCCCGGGCGCACGTCGCCTCGGTGTGGGGCGTGGACCCCGAGGCGCTGCCGGGGCCGGGGCGCTCGGCCTACGAGCTGCTGGACGGCCTCGGCCGCGAGGACGGTGCCCGGGCGCTGCTCCTGATGGGCTCCAACCCCGTGGTCTCCGCGCCCCGGGCCGGGCACGTCACCGAACGGCTGCGGGCCCTGGACTTCCTGGCCGTCAGCGACGTGGTGCTCTCCGAGACGGCGGAGCTCGCGGACGTGGTGCTGCCCGCCGCGCAGTGGGCCGAGGAGACCGGCACCACCACCAACCTCGAAGGGCGGGTGATCCTGCGCCGCCGGGCCGTCGACGCCCCGGGCGGGGTGCGGAGCGACCTGTCGGTCCTGCACGGGCTGGCCGGGCGGCTGGGCGTGCCGCACGGCTTCCCCGAGGACGCGGAGGAGGTCTTCGAGGAGCTGCGCCGGGCCTCGGCGGGCGGGCAGGCCGACTACGCGGGCATCAGCTACGCCCGGATCGGCGCCGAGGACGGGGTGTTCTGGCCGTGCCCCGACGAGGCGCACCCCGGTACGCCCCGGCTGTTCCTGGACCGCTTCGCCACCCCCGACGGGCGGGCCCGGTTCACCGCGGTGTCGCACCGGCCCGCGGCGGAGGAGCCGGACGCCGAGTACCCGCTGTTTCTGACCACGGGCCGGGTGGTGGCGCAGTACCAGAGCGGGGCGCAGACCCGGCGCGTGCCGGAGCTCGCCCGGGCGGCGCCCGGCCCGTTCGTCGAGCTCCACCCCCGGCTGGCCGGCCGGCTGGGGGTGGTGGAGGGCGAGCTGCTGTCCGTCAGCAGCCGCCGCGGCCGGGCGGTGGCCCCGGCACGGGTGACGGACACGATCCGGCCGGACACGGTCTTCATGCCGTTCCACTGGGGCGGCGTCGGCCGCGCCAACTCGCTGACCAACCCGGCGCTGGACCCGACGTCGAAGATGCCGGAGTTCAAGGTGTGCGCGGTCAGGGTGGAACGGGCCGCCGCCGCCCCGGAGGGACGGTCGTGACCGCGGGCCACGCCGAGGGGGCGTCCATGGCCGTGCCGGCCCCGGCCACCGCCCCCCGCATCGCCGTCGTCGGTGCCGGGATGGCCGCCGCCCGGTTCGCCCAGCAGTTCTCCGCGCTCGGCGGCGCCGGGGAGATCGTCCTGTACGGGGCCGAGCCCCGTGCCCCGTACAACCGGGTGCTGCTCGCGGACGTGCTCACCGGCCGGTACGACGCGCAGGCCATCGCCCTCCCCACCGGCGCCGCCGTAGTGCGCACCGGCCGGGAGGTGACCGCCCTCGATCCCGCCGCCCGCACCGTGCGGTTCGCCGACGGCACGACCGCGGCCCACGACGTGCTCGTCCTGGCCACCGGCGCCAACCCGGTGCTGCCGCCGATCCGCGGGCTGCACGCCCCCGACGGCGGTCTCAAGGAGGGCGTGCACTCCTTCCGTACCGTCGCCGACTGCGGGCGGCTGGCCGCCGACGCGGCCCACGCCTCCCGCGCCGTCGTCGTCGGCGGCGGGGTGCTGGGGGTGAGCGCCGCCCGCGCGCTGGCCGCGGCCGGGCTGCCCGTGGAGATCGTCCACCAGGCGCCGCACCTGGTCGAACGGCACCTCGACGAGGAGGCGGGCGCGGTGCTGCGCCGGGGCCTCGCGGAGCTCGGCGTCGAGTCGTACCCCGGCAACCGGGCCCGGGCCCTGCGCGGCACCGGCCGCGTCACCGGCGTGGAGCTGGCCACCGGGCACGTCCTGGACACCGACCTGGTGGTGCTGGCCTGCGGGGTGGCGCCCCGGACCGGGCTCGCCCGCGCGGCCGGGCTGCCGGTGGCCGCCGGCATCACCGTCGACGACACCCTGGCCTGCGCGCCGGGCGTCTACGCGATCGGCGACTGCGCCGAGCACCGCGGGGCCGTGCACGGGCTGGCCGGCCCCGCCTGGGAACAGGCCGACGTGCTGGCCGCCCGGCTCTCCGGCGCGGACCCGGCCGCGCGGTACACCGGCACCCGCCCGTACGCCCGGCTGACGGCGGGCCCCCTGGAGTACGCGGCGTTCGGCGACTGTGCCGACCCCGGGCCGGCCGGTGGCACGGACGTGCTGCGGCTGTCCGACGCCACCCGCGGCTCGTACAAGAAGCTCGTGCTGCGCGGCGACCGGCTCGTCGGCGGCATCCTCCTGGGCGACCTGGCCGCGGTCGGCGCCCTCACCCGGGTCTTCGAGCGGGACGAACAGCTGCCCGCCGACCCCCTCGACCTGCTCACCATCCAAGGAGCGCCCCGATGACAGCGGTGAAGAATCTCGTACTCGTCGGCCACGGCATGGTCGGCCAGCGGTTCCTGGAGGCGTTCTTCGAACAGCCCGGTGCCGCGGACGGGTGGCGGGTGACCGTCCTCGCCGAGGAGCCCCGCCCCGCGTACGACCGCGTCCAGCTGACGTCCTGGTTCTCGGGAACGACGGCGGAGGAGCTGTCCCTGTGCCCGCCGGGCTTCCTCGACGCGCACGGCATCGACCTGCGCCTCGGCGAGAGCGCCACGGCGATCGACCGGGCCGCCCGCACGGTCACCACCGCCGCCGGGCGGGAACTCCCCTACGACGCCCTGGTCCTTGCCACCGGCTCGTACCCCTTCGTGCCGCCGGTCCCGGGCCACGGCGCCGACGGCTGCCACGTCTACCGCACCATCGAGGACCTGGAGGCGATCCGCGCGGACGCCGGCCGGGCCCGGGTCGGCGCGGTGGTCGGCGGGGGGCTGCTGGGCCTGGAGGCGGCGGGGGCCCTGACGGCGATGGGCCTGGAGACCCACGTGGTGGAGTTCGCGCCGCGGCTGATGGCGCTCCAGGTCGACGCGGGCGGCGGCGAGGTGCTGCGCCGCAAGATCGAGGCGCTGGGCGTGGTGGTGCACACCGGCGCCGGGACCGAGCGGATCGACACCGGCACGGACGGCCGGGTGCGGGGCATGGCGCTGTCCGACGGCACGGACCTGGCCACCGACCTGGTGGTCTTCTCCGCCGGCGTCCGCCCGCGCGATCAGCTGGCGCGCGACTGCGGGCTGCCGGTCGGCGAGCGCGGCGGCATCGTCGTCGACGCGCGCTGCCGGACCGCCGACCCGGCCGTCCTGGCCATCGGCGAGTGCGCCCTGGCCGTGGACGGCCGGGTGTACGGGCTCGTCGCCCCCGGCTACGCCATGGCGGAGGCGGCCGCGGCCGGACTGCTGGGCGGCGAGGGCTCGTTCACCGGGGCCGACACCTCCACCAAGCTCAAGCTGCTCGGCGTGGACGTGGCGAGCTTCGGCGACGCGCACGGCACCACGGAGGGCGCCCTCGACGTGCTGTACTCCAGCAGCCGGGACGGGGTGTACAAGAAGCTGGTGATCGGCGCCGACGGCGCCCTGCTCGGCGGCGTGCTGGTCGGGGACACCGAGGCGTACGGGACGCTGCGCCCGCTCTCGGTGAGCGGGGCGCCCCTGCCCGTACCGCCCGAGCAGCTGGTGCTGCCCGCCGGCGCCGGGGCGCCCTCCGGCCCGCTGCCGCTGCCCGACGACGCGGTCGTCTGCTCCTGCCACAACGTCAGCAAGGGCGCGATCAAAGCGGCCGTGCACGACGACGGCTGCGCCTCCGTGCCCGAGGTGAAGAAGTGCACCAAGGCGGGCACAGGGTGCGGGAGTTGCGTGAAGCTCCTGGGCACGATCGTGTCGGAGGAGCTGTCGGCCGGCGGCGTCGAGGTCACCCGGGGGCTGTGCGAGCACTTCGACCTCACCCGGGCCGAGCTCTACGAGATCGTCCGGGTCAAGGGCATCACCACGTTCTCCCGGCTGGTCGACGAGCACGGCACCGGCGCGGGCTGCGACGTCTGCAAGCCCGTCGTCGGCTCGATCCTGGCGAGCCTGGGCAACGGCCACATCCTGGACGGCGAGCAGGCGGCCCTCCAGGACACCAACGACCACTTCCTCGCCAACCTCCAGCGCAACGGCTCCTACTCCGTCGTCCCCCGCGTCCCCGGCGGCGAGATCACCCCCGAGGGCCTCATCACCATCGGCGAGATCGCCCGCGACTTCGGCCTCTACACAAAGATCACTGGTGGTCAGCGGATCGACCTCTTCGGTGCCAGTGTGGACCAGCTCCCCGTGATCTGGCGCCGCCTGGTCGACGCGGGGTTCGAGTCAGGGCACGCCTACGGCAAGGCCCTGCGGACCGTGAAGTCGTGCGTCGGCGAGACGTGGTGCCGCTACGGCGTCCAGGACTCGGTGGCCCTCGCCATCGAACTGGAGCTGCGCTACCGGGGGCTGCGCGCCCCGCACAAGCTGAAGTCCGCCGTCTCCGGCTGCGCCCGCGAGTGCGCCGAGGCGCAGAGCAAGGACTTCGGGGTGATCGCCACGTCCGCCGGCTGGAACCTCTACGTCGGCGGCAACGGTGGCATGACGCCCCGCCACGCCGACCTCCTCGCCACCGACCTCGACCGCGCCACCCTGCTCCGCACCATCGACCGGTTCCTGATGTTCTACATCCGCACCGCCGACCGGCTGGAGCGCACCGCCGCCTGGCTGGAGCGGCTGGAGGGCGGCATCGACCACCTGCGGGCGGTGATCGAGGACGACGTGCTGGGCATCTGCGCGGACCTCGACGAGCTGATGGCCCGGCACGTCGAGACCTACGAGGACGAGTGGGCCGCCACGCTCGCAGACCCCGAACGGCTGCGCCGCTTCGTCTCGTTCGCCAACGCGCCCGGCACGCCCGACCCGACGGTGCGCTTCGTCCCCGAGCGGGGCCAGATCCGCCCCGCCCGCCCCCGGGAGGCGGAGCCGGTCCACGCGCCGGCCCTGGTCTCCGGGCCCGAACTGGAGGTCCGTACCCGATGACTGTGGAGATCCACGACGGCACCGGCTGGCAGGCCGTCTGCGACTGGTCGGCGCTCACCCCCGGGCGCGGCGTCGCGGTACTGGTCGGCGAGGAGCAGGTGGCGGTCTTCCGCGACCGTGACGGTCAGGTGTACGCCGTCGCCAACCGGGACCCGTTCAGCGGCGCGTACGTCCTCTCGCGCGGCATCGTCGGCAGCCGCGGCGGGGTGCCGGTGGTGGCGTCCCCCATGTACAAGCAGGCGTTCGACCTGCGGACCGGGGCGTGCCTGGACGAGCCGACGGCACCGGACGGCAGCGAGACGGCCCTGCGGGTGTGGACGGTACGGGCGGACCCCGCAGCTTCCCCCGCCCCCGTACTCACACCCGGCCCACCGGAACCACCAGGCCCCTCCGGCCCGTCCGCCCGGCCGGGGCGGGACATCGACGACTGGCGGCCGGAGGACCCCGTCTTCTGGCGGGAGACCGGCGCCGCGGTCGCCCGCCGCAACCTGCTGTTCTCCGTGCTCTGCGAGCACATCGGGTTCTCGGTGTGGAGCCTGTGGTCGGTCCTGGTGCTCTTCCTCGGCCCCGAGTACGGCATCGACGCGGCGGGGAAGTTCCTGCTCACCGCCCTGCCGACGGCCCTGGGCGCGGTGCTCCGCCTGCCGTACACCTTCGCCGTCGCGAAGTTCGGCGGCCGCAACTGGACGGTGTTCAGCGCACTCCTGCTGCTGGTGCCCACCGCCTTGGCCGGCGCCGTCCTCGAACCCGGCGTCTCCTACACCACCTTGCTGACGGTGGCGTGCGTCGCCGGGGTCGGCGGCGGCAACTTCGCGTCGTCCATGGCCAACATCAACGCCTTCTACCCGCAGCGCCTCAAGGGCTGGGCCCTGGGCGTCAACGCCGGCGGCGGCAATCTGGGCGTGCCCGCCGTGCAGCTCCTGGGCCTGCTGGTCCTGGCCGTCGCGGGCAGCGCCCACCCCCGGCTGCTGCCGCTGGTGTACCTGCCCCTGATCGTCCTGGTGGCGCTCGGCGCGGCGCTGCGGATGGACAACCTCACGGCGCTGCGGAACGACAAGCGGGCCGTGCGCGACATCTGCCGGGAGCCGCACACCTGGGTGATGTCGCTGCTGTACCTCGGCACGTTCGGTTCATTCATCGGCTTCGGCTTCGCGTTCGGCCAGGTGTTGCAGGTGCAGTTCCACGACACGTTCGACACCCCCGCCAAGGCCGCCTCGCTCACCTTCCTCGGCCCGCTCCTGGGGTCGCTGGTCCGGCCGGTCGGCGGGCTGCTGGCCGACCGGTGGGGCGGGGCACGGGTGACCCTATGGAATTACGGGGCCATGGCCGCGGGCGCCGCGGTGGTCCTGGCCGCGTCCCGCCAGGGCTCGCTGCCGCTGTTCCTGGCCGGGTTCGTCGCCCTGTTCGTCTTCAGCGGCGTCGGCAACGGCTCGACGTACAAGATGATCCCGGCGATCTTCCGGGCCAGGGCCCGGGCGGCGGTCGCGGCCGGGGCGGACGAGGCGGCGGCGGAGCGGGAGGCCCGGCGCCGGTCCTCGGCCCTGATCGGGGTCGCGGGGGCGGTCGGGGCGTTCGGCGGGGTGCTGGTGAACGTGGCCTTCCGCCAGTCCTTCGCCGGCGCCCACAACGGCGACGCCGCCTACCTCGCCTTCCTCGCCACGTACGCGCTGTGCCTGGCCCTGACGTGGGCGGTCTACCTGCGCCCGTCGCCGAACCGGCTGGAGGGGGTCTGACCGCGAGGCCGCCGACCGGGGCGGCGGGGACACCGGCCCGCCCCGCGCTCGTCAAGGCGGGGCCCGGCCGGGCCACGGACGGGGCGGGCGCCTCCGGCGCGCCGGAGGCCGGGGATGCGGCGGTCTATGGGGAGACTCTGCGCATGAGTAGTTCTGCCAAAGCATTCCTTGAGGGCGGCCCGGACGACCTGACCGACCGGGTCGTCCCGATCACCCCGCCCGGAATCGAGCTGAAGATCCCGTTCCGTGGCGGATACGAGCACTTCAAGGCCACGTCACGGCACCAGGAGACCCCGGAGGGGCGGCTGGCCGTCTACCAGTGGTGGGAGCGGACGGAGATCGCCGAGTAGCGCCGGGCCGGCCGGACGCCCAGCAGCGGCGGGGGGGGCATCACGGGAGCGAGCGCGCCGGACTCCTGCCCGCCCCCTCCCCCGAGTCCACGTCACACGTCACACGTCACACGTCCGACCACTGCGGCATCTCGCCCTTCGCCGCCTGGAGATCGATGACGGAGAACACGGCGCCCTGCGGGTCGAGCAGTGTCGCGAGCCGCCCGAACGGGGTGTCCGTGGGGCCGAGCTTCACCTCGCCGCCGCGCTCGGCGGCCTTCTCGCAGGCCGCGTCGCAGTCCGTCACGGCGAAGTAGACGTTGATGTGCGGCGGCACGTCGGCGGGGAAGTCCTCCGTCATCGCCATCCGGCCCAGGACGGTCTCACCGCCGACGTTGAAGATCTTGAAGTCCATGTCCTCGCCCTCCATGCGCTGCGCGCTGTAGGGGAAGACCGCGGTGAAGAAGGTGTCGGACTTCTCGGGTTCGCGGGTGAAGACCTCGCTCCAGCAGTAGGCGCCGGGCACCGCCATGGCGCCGAACCCCTCGTGGGAGCCCGCCTCCCAGACGCCGAACGCGACGCCGCTGGGGTCGCGCGCCAGCACCATCGTGCCGAAGTCGCCGACCTGCATCGGGCCCATCAGGACCTCGCCGCCGTTCTCGCGGATCCTCTTCGCGGTGGCGTCCGCGTCCGGCGAGGCGAAGTACAGGCACCAGGCCGAGACGGTCTCCTGGCCGGGCATCGGCGGGACGACCGCCGCCACGGCCTTGCCGTCCGCGTACGCCTCCGTGTAATTGCCGTATTCGGTCGAGCTCTCCCCGAAGGTCCAGCCCAGTACGTCCCCGTAGAAGGACTTCGCGCCGTCGAGATCGGTGAACATCGCGTCGGCCCAGCACGGTGTGCCCTCTGGTTGCACGGCCATGGCCCGGCTCCTTCCAGATGTGTTCCCGGCCGGCCGCCCGCGCGACGGTCCCCGGCCGGGGCCCCCGGCGGGCGTCCCGGCCGGAGCACCCGCACGGCATGCGGCGTGGACGGCCCTTTTCTCACGCTAGACCAGTCCCCCGGGACTCCGCGCGGTGAAAGAGGTTCAGCGAGTCGGTTGAGCCCAGGGAGTTCCCAGAGGGCATTCCGGTACGGCACGATGACGGCATGGCCACGGCTCCGCCGACTGTCGGCGTGCTCAGAGCCCGCCTTTCCCGGGCGGGCTCCCGGTGCCTTTCTCTGCTGGGGACGCTCCTGCTCGCACTGCTCGCGAGCCACGGCATGACGACGGAGAGCGGCCCGGCCAATCTGGCCCACCCGGCCGCCGTGGTGATGCCCGCGGCGGACCCGCACGACGCTCACCACGACCACAGCAGTCACCACTCCGCCGACGCGGCCCAGGACTGCCTGTCCGGCGCCCTCAAGGACGGTACGGACCTGCCGGCCCACGGCGACACCGCCACGCGGGCCGTGCCGCCCCTGTCGGTTTCCCCCTGGGCAGCGGCCCGCCTGAGGAACCACGGCCCGACCACCCTGCCCTGCCCGGTCACCCCGGCCCTGCGCATCTAGCCGCCGGAGTCCGCCAGCGGTGGGTTGGGGACGCCGACGGGCGCCACAGCGGGCTTTCCGCGTCCCGAACCTACCGCTGACACCTCGTCACCACCCGCCGGGCCGACTTTCCCCTGCCCGCGCGCCCCGCCACGCCCGCGAACCCCCCACCACTCTTCTTCACCTGAGAGGCACCGATGTCTCCCGTCACCCCTGAGCGCCCCAGCCTGTCCGGCCTGGTGGGCGACACCCCCGTCCTGCACATCCGCTCCGAGCCCCTGACCCCGGCCGGGCAGGGCTTCTGGGCGAAGCTCGAAGGGTTCAACCCCGGCGGCATCAAGGACCGTCCGGGGCTGCACATGGTCGAACGGGCCCGCGCCCGTGGCGAGCTGCGCCCCGGCGACATGATCATCGAGTCGACCAGCGGCACGCTCGGCCTGGGCCTGGCGCTGGCCGGCATGGTCCACGGCCACCCCGTCACCCTCGTCACCGACCCCGGCCTCGAACCGCCCATGACCCGGCTGCTGACCGCCTACGGCGCCCGGGTCGACATCGTCCCCGAACCGCACCCGTCGGGCGGCTGGCAGCAGGCCCGCTGCGACCGGGTGGCCCGGCTGCGCGATGACCATCCCGGGTCCTGGGTGCCCGACCAGTACAACAACCCCGACAACGTCGCCGCCTACACCCCGCTGGCCCTCGAACTGGCCGCGCAGCTCGGCCACATCGACGTCCTGGTGTGCAGCGTGGGCACCGGGGGCCACTCGGCGGGCGTCTCCCGCGTGCTGCGCCAGCTCTACCCCGACCTGCGGCTGGTGGGGGTGGACACCATCGGCTCCACCATCTTCGGGCAGCCCGCCCGCACCCGGCTGATGCGCGGTCTCGGCTCCAGCATCTACCCCCGCAACGTCGCCTACGGCAGCTTCGCCGAGGTGCACTGGGTCGCCCCGGCCGAGGCCGTGTGGGCGTCGCGGCAGCTCGCCGCCTCGCACTACGCGACCGGCGGGTGGAGCGTCGGCGCGGTCGCGCTGGTCGCGGGCTGGCTGGCGCGCACCCGGCCGGCCGGCACCCGGATCGTGGCGATCTTCCCCGACGGCCCGCAGCGCTACCTCACGACGGTCTTCGACGACGACTACTGCGCCGCGCACGGCCTGTGCGGCGCTCCCCCGGCCGCCGAGCCGGACGAGGTGGCCAGGCCCGACGAGCGGGAGATCACCCGGTGGACCCGGTGCGCGACGGTGGTCGACCCGATGGCCGTGAGACGGACGCCCGCCGTGCCGGCCGCCGCGCCCGCCGCCGCGCCGGAGAGCAGTGCCGCCGTGCCGGAGAGCGAGGCCGCCCGGCCGTGACGACCTCCGTGAGGCGGCTGAACCCGCTCGGCCCGCTGGCCCGGGCGCGTACGTTCGACCGCAGCGTCCAGTTGCTGATGATCAATCAGTTCAGCATCAACCTCGGCTTCTACATGCTCATGCCCTACCTGGCGCAGCACCTGGCGGGCACCCTGGGGCTGGCCGCCTGGACCGTCGGGCTGATCCTGGGCGTCCGCAACTTCAGCCAGCAGGGCATGTTCTTCGTGGGCGGCACCCTCGCCGACCGCTTCGGTTACAAACCGCTGATCATCGCCGGGCTGGTCCTGCGCGTCGCCGGCTTCGCCGTCCTGGGGCTCGTCGACACCCTGCCGGCGCTGCTGGCCGCGTCGGCGGCCACGGGGCTGGCGGGGGCCCTGTTCAACCCGGCGGTCCGGGCCTGTCTTGCGCACGACGCGGGAGACCGCCGGGTCGAGGCGTTCGCCCTGTTCAACGTCTTCTACCAGGCGGGGATCCTGCTCGGCCCCCTCGTGGGCGTCCTGCTGACGGGGGTGAGCTTCCGGCTGACGTGCCTGGTCGCCGCGGGGGTCTTCGCCGTCCTGTCCCTCGTCCAGATCCGGGCGCTGCCCGCCCGGGGGAGGCCGCGGGGCGAGGGCGGGGAGTCGGTGGCCTCGGTGCTCTCGCAGTGGCGCACCGTGGTCTCCAACCGGCCCTTCCTGCTGTTCTCCCTCGCGATGATCGGCTCGTACGCCCTGTCGTTCCAGGTCTACCTCGCCCTGCCGCTGGAGGTCCGCCGCCTCTCCGGGGGCGAGGGGCCCGTCGGCACGGTGGGGGTGGGGCTGCTGTTCGCAGCGTCCGGGCTGGCCGCGATCGCGGGCCAGACGCGGCTGACGGCCTGGTGCGCGCGGCGGCTCGGCGCCGGGCCGTCGCTGGTGGCGGGGATGGCCGCGCTCGGGGCCGCGTTCCTGCCCCTGCTGGCGGCGACGGCGGTGCCGGTGCCCGCCGGGGGGCCGGGCCTGTGGGCGCTGGCGGTCGGTCCGCCGCTGGCGTCGGCGCTCCTGCTGGCGCTGGGCACGATGCTGGCCTACCCGTTCGAGATGGACACCATCGTCGCCCTGGCCGGGAACCGGTACGTGGCCACGCACTACGGCCTCTACAACACCATCTGCGGCATCGGTATCACCGTCGGCAATCTCCTCACCGGCGCGGCTCTGGACGCCGCCCGGTCGGCGGGGGCCCCGGCCCTGCCCTGGGCCGTTCTGGCCGGGGTCGGGGGCGGTTGCGCCCTGGCCGTCCTGGGCCTGCACCGCACGGGACGGCTGCGGCCCCGTGCGGCCGGGGCGGCCGGGGCGGCCGGCACGTGAGCGTCTGCTCCTCGTCAGGGGCGCGTTCCTGACGAGGAGCCGGCCGGCTGGGGCAGCGTCACCGTCGCCCGGTGGGCGCTCGGGCTCACGCCGCGGACGCGTTTGAAGGCCGCGCTGAAACCGAACGCGTCCGCGTACCCGACCCGGCGCGCGACGCCCGCGATCGTCGCGCCGGGCTCGGTGAGCAGGTCCGCGGCCAGGGCCATGCGCCAGTCGGTGAGGTAGCCGAGCGGGGGCTCGCCCACCAGGTCGGTGAAGCGCTTGGCCAGGGTGGAGCGGGAGACGTCGGCCTCGGCGGCCAGCGAGGCGAGGGTCCAGGGCTCGGCCGGCGCCTGGTGCATGGCGCGCAGGACGGGGCCGACGACGTCGTCGCCGAGCGCCTGGTACCAGGCGGGCGGTGCGGCCTCGGGGTGGTCGAACCACTCCCGCAGGGTGCAGACGAGCAGCCAGTCCAGCAGCCGGTCCACGACGATCTGCCGGCCGGGGACGGCCTTGCACAGCTGCGATTCCAGGTAGTCGCGCATCCCCGAGCAGTCCTCGCCGTCGGTGACGACGAGGACGGGCGGCAGCACCCGCAGCAGCCGCTGCGGGATCTCGCCGCGGAGCCGGTACGCGCCGGCCACCAGCACCGTGCGGCCGGCCTCGGTGGCCTCCGGCGGCGGGACCGGGTCCACGGCTCCGCAGCGGGCCTCGCGCGCGAGCCCGGGCCGCCCGGCCGACGCGGGCTCGTCCGTGAACCAGAACGGCTCGGGACCGCGCACGATCGCCGCGTCGCCCTCCCGGACGCGCCGCGGCCGCCCCTCGCCCTGGACGATCCACCCCTCGCCCCGCAGGGGTATGCACAGGGTCAGGAAGGCGTCGCCGGCGAACCGCAGCGCCCAGGGCGCCGACAGCACCGACTCGCTGAAGACGGCGCCGCTCGCGCGCACGCCTCGCAACAGATCGTCGAACGGGTCCATGGCGCCACGATATGCGGGCCCCGAGGGCCGCTTGTACGCACGGACATGTCGGCCGGACGGGTGCCCATGGTCGCCGGCTCCGCCCGTGGATTGACTGGGGACATGACGACGACACAGACAGCAGTCCAGGCCCGCACCGCCCCCCGCGACGTGCTCGTGCTGGGGGCGACGGGCAAGACCGGGCGCCGCGTGGTGCGGCGCCTGCGGGAGGCGGGCGTGCCCGTGCGGGCCGCGTCCCGCTCCGGCGAGGTCCGCTTCGACTGGGCCGCGCCGCAGACGTGGGAGGGGGCGCTGGCGGGCGGGGTCGCGGCCGTGTACCTGATCGCGTCCGACGAACACGCGGACGCGGTGGCGCCGTTCACCGAGCAGGCGGTCGCCGCGGGCGCGCGCCGCTTCGTGGTCCTGTCCGGCCGCGGCATGGACCTGGTCGGCGAGGGCTTCGGGCCGGGCATGGCCGCCGCCGAGCGGGCCGTCCGGGCCTCCGGGGCACAGTGGTCGATCATCCGCGCCAACCACTTCAGCCAGAACTTCGACGAGGACCTGTGGCGGCAGCCGCTCCGCGAGGGCCGCCTCGCCCTGCCGCTCGGGGACGTCCCCGAGCCGTTCGTCGACGTCGAGGACGTCGCGGAGGTCGCCGCGGCCCTGCTCACCCGGGACGGGCACGCCGGCCGGGTCTACGACGTGTCCGGGCCGCGCGGGGTGACCTTCGCCGGCGTCACGGACGCCGTGGCGAAGGCGGCGGGCCGCCCGGTGGAGTACGTGGAGCTGACCCCGGAGGAGTACCGCGCGGAACTGCGCGCGGCGGCGGTGCCCGAGCCGTTCGTGATCGCCCTGGACACGATGTTCGCCCTCCACCGGGCGGGCCACACGTCGGCCCCCGCCGACGGCGTTCAGAGGGTCCTGGGCCGTGAGCCGTCGGGTTTCGAGGAGTACGTGACGCGCACGGCGGCGACGGGGGCGTGGTCACGGTGACGGCCGGTTGAGGCGACGGGACCGCGCGCCGGGCGCCCCACGGCCACCGGCCACCGGCCACCGGCCACCGGCCACCGGCCACCGGCCACCGGCCACCGGCCACCGGCCACCGGCCACCGACCGAACAGCAGGCGCACCGCTTCGGTTACCGCCCGCCGCCGCGGTGACGGCCGGGTTCGCCGTCACCGCGGCGGCGCCACGCGTCCCGACCGAGGGCGCGCGCACCCCGGGTGTACATGGCCGCCAGGCGTACCGCTTCCGGCGCGGGGGCGACGGCCCCCTGAAACGGCGGGCTCACCGTCACCGACAGAGACCCGCCCCCGCCCGGCGCCGGCCCCGGGCGGTGACCTGTTGGCGCCGTCCCCAGGCGGGTGCGCCGGGCACCGGCCCTAGGCACCAACCCCAGGTGGGTCCCAGGCGCTGGCCCCGGGCGAAGGCCCAGACGGGCGTTCCAGGCGCCGACCCCAGGCGGGCCCCAGGCACCGACCCAGGCGGGCCCCCAGGCGCTGGCCCCGGGCGGGGGCCCGGGCGGGGGCCCCAGGCACCAACCCCAGGCGGTTGCCCCGGGCACCGGCCCCAGCCGGCGGCGCCAGACACCTAACCCCAGGCGGGGGGGCCTCGGGGCAGGGGCCCCGGGGCACGGCGCCCAGGCAGGAGCCCCGGGGCGGGGCGCCCAGGCAAACGGCACCCACAACCCCACACCCCCGGCCGGAGGCCCAAGGCGTGCCGCGCGTCCCCTCCGCCGCCGGCAGGTGATCATCGAGGCATGGACCACACCCTTCGCCTCGCCCAGCAGCCCGACGCCGACGAGTTGCTCGGGCGCAGTCCGCTCGCCGCTCTCGTCGGCATGTTGCTCGATCAGCAGATCCCCATGGAGTGGGCGTTCGCCGGCCCGTACACGATCGCGCAGCGGATGGGCCGCGACGATCTCGACGCGGAGGAGATCGCCTCCCACGACCCGGAGGCGTTCGCCGCTCTGCTGTCCGAGAAGCCCGCCGTGCACCGCTACCCGGGGTCGATGGCCAAGCGGATCCAGCAGCTGTGCCAGTACCTCGTCGAGCACTACGGCGGTGACGCGAGCGCCGTGTGGAGCGACGCCGGCTCCGGGAAGGAGCTGCTGGACCGGCTGAAGGCGCTGCCCGGGTTCGGCGAGCAGAAGGCCAGGATCTTCCTGGCGCTGCTGGGCAAGCAGCTCGGCGTGCGGCCCGCGGGATGGCGGGAGGCGGCCGGCGCCTACGGCGAGGACGGCTCCCGGCGTTCGGTGGCCGACATCACCGGGCCGGAATCCCTCGCCGAGGTGCGGGCCCACAAGCAGGAGGCGAAGCGGGCCGCGAAGGCGGCCGCGGCCGCGAAGAAGGGCTGAGCGGATCCGCCGGGGGTCACCGCACCAGGCGGGAGGCGGAGCGCAGGCCGGGGGCGCGTTCGCGCAGCCGGGCGAGCAGGTCGCCGGCGGCCGCGTCGAGGGCGTCGAGCGGCATGGGCGCGAGCCGTTCGAACAGGAACAGCGCGCGGGTCGTCTCCTCGGTGATGCGGGTGCGGACGCACTGACGGTGGTTCCAGCGGCGGCAGGTGACCCCGAGGTCGTCACGCCACACGACCTCACCCGGCTCCGGGTGTTCGACCGCGGCCGCACCGCTCGCGACGGTGTCGAACGGCTCGGCGCCGGTCGCGCGGATCAGCCGGGGCGCGCCCGCGTAGGCGTCGAGGTCCTCACCGCCCACGGGGAGCCGGTGGGCGACGGAGACGGCGTTGTAGACGTCGACGAGGAGGTTGACCTCGGGCAGGCCCGCGGCGGCCCGGCGGACGAGGGCCTCGGCGCTGTTGCGGGTGCGGCCGGGCTTGGCGCCGAAGGCGGTGTACGCCTCGCGCCAGGCGGCGATGTGCGGTTCGGCGGTGGCGTCCAGGCCGGCCGCGCTCGCGGCGGCTTCCTTGAGCAGGCCGCGCGACCAGGCGTCGGTGGGGCCGGTGGGCAGGCCCTCCGCGGCGATCACCAGGACGGCGAAGTCGGGGCGCAGCTCGCGTACGGCGTCGTCCACTCGTACGCTCGCGGCCACCGCGTCGAGTTCCATGGACAGAGGCACCATGCCGTCACGCTCCCGCGCAGTCGTCGTTCAGTCGGTCACTTCGGTCGGTCACTCGGTCGGTCATTCAAGTGCGATGGACGGTAGCATCGAACGACCGACACAAGCGAGCGGCGGAAAGAGGCGGGCGGACGGGATGAGCGACGGCACGGCGAAGGCGGACCGGCAGGAGGTCGGGCCCGCGGCCATGGACGACCGGTCCGTCATGGAGGCCGTCGCCGCGCGGGCCCGGGCCCTGCGCAAGGAGCGCGGCTGGAGCCTCGACGCGCTGGCCGCCCGCGCCCGCGTCAGCAAGGGCATGCTCGTCGCCCTGGAGAACGGCCGCTCCAACCCCAACCTCGCCACCCTCGTCCGCCTCTGCGACGCCTTCGCCGTCCCCCTGACGGACCTGCTCCGGCAGCCCGCGGCGCCGCTGCTCCAGCCGTCGCCGCCGGAGCACCAGCCGGAGCTGTGGGCGGGCCCGGACGGCGGCGCGGGCCGGCTGGTGACGGGCGCCACGCAGCCGGCGGGCGCCGAGCTGTGGCACTGGCGGCTCGCCCCCGGCGAGGAGCACCACAGCGAGGCGCACGTCGCGGGGACGGTGGAGCTGATCCACGTGCTCCGGGGTGCCCTCACCGTCACGGTCGGCGGGCAGGAGGCGGAGGTTCCGGCCGGGCACGGCCTGCGGATGGCGGGGGACCACCCGCACTCCTACGCCAACCGCGGCCCGTCGCTCGCCGAGTACACCGGCGTGGTGCTCGTACCGCCGAACGCGGGCGCCGGGCGCTAGCCGCCGACCGCCCGCAGGTGCGGGCGGTTTTCCTCCACAGGCTGTGCATAACCTCGGTACGCAGGCCGAGTGGCCGGTAAATAAAAGGACCGGGCACCGGACATCGCTCCTGGTATGCGGCCGATTGTCGCCTTCGCACTCCCGTGCCGTGGCTGCGCCCGTGGCCGGTTGCCCGGTAGGCTTTCCGTGTGATCTTCAAGCGCATCGGAAACGGGCGGCCGTACCCCGACCACGGCCGGGAGAGCACCCGGCAGTGGGCGGACGTCGCCCCCCGCCCGGTGCGTCTCGACCAGTTGGTGACCACCAAGCGGCAGCTCGATCTGGAGACCCTGCTCGCGGAGGACTCGACGTTCTACGGCGA
The DNA here is from genome assembly GCF_040646215.1 of Streptomyces sp. NPDC046215. Classification (NCBI taxonomy): domain Bacteria; kingdom Bacillati; phylum Actinomycetota; class Actinomycetes; order Kitasatosporales; family Streptomycetaceae; genus Streptomyces; species Streptomyces sp. NPDC046215. The sequence goes on from NZ_JBEYZW010000011.1 coordinate 119,540, forward strand.
CCTCTTCGCCCACGTCGTGAAGTGGCAGGGCGATCTCTATCTGGAGGACGGCCTGCACCGCGCGGTGCGCGCGGCCCTCCAGCAGCGCCAGGTGCTGCACGCCCGCGTGCTCGAACTGGACTGATCCGGGGGCCGTTTCCGGCCGTTGTTCGGCCTTTCGGGTTGGGCCGGGCGAACCCATTGATCATTTAGTAGGCAGCGGCCCCGGCCCGCACTACGCTGCGCCCATGAGCATGCTCACCCCTCCCGGCATGGGCGGAAAATATCGCATCACGGGCAATCGCTTCCCGCACATGCGCCGCCCCAGAAACCGCCGCAGGATCGTGCTCGCCGTGGCCTCCGCGACCGTCGCCCTCGGCCTGGCCGGGTGGGGAACGCTCCAGCTCGTCGACGTGTTCACCGGCGGCAGCGCCGACGACACGTCGCAGCAGGCCCACGGCAAGGGTGCGAAGGCCGAGAAGGCCGGAAAAGGCGACTGCAAGGCGGCGCCGAAAGCACTGCCCAAGCCCGACACCATCACCGTCAACGTCTACAACGCCACACCGCGCGGCGGCCTCGCCAAGATCACCGCGGACGAGCTCGCCAAGCGCGGCTTCAAGATCGGCAAGGTGGGGAACGCCCCGCCCCTGTACGACAAGAAGGTCGCCAACACCGGGCTGCTGCTCGGCCCCCCGGAAGCCGCCGAAGGGGCCCTGAAGGTGCTCGGCACCCAGCTCGCCGGGACGCAGGTCAAGAACGACGCGCGCACCGGGGGTGACGTCGATCTGATCCTCGGCGCGGAGTTCAAGGAGCTGGCCGCGAAGCAGGACGCCGACCGCGCCCTGACGGAGATCGGCGGACAGCCGCACCCGGAGAAGCCGGGGGACAAGCCCGCCCCGACGCCTTCGCGGCCGGCTCCGGCCGCGGAGTGCTGAACGGTCGCGGCGGGGTGGAACGACCTACGGGCCGGCCGGTGGCCGGCCCGTAGGCGTCAGTTCCCGGTGCGGGTCAGCCCGCGGTGCCGTACATGCGGTCGCCCGCGTCGCCGAGGCCCGGGACGATGTAGCCGTCCTCGTTGAGGCGCTCGTCCACGGAGGCCGTCACCACGGTGACCGGGGCGCCCGCGAGCTCGCGCTCCATGACCTCGACGCCCTCGGGCGCGGCCAGCAGCGTGATGGCGGTGACGTCGTCCGCGCCGCGCTCGATCAGCTCGTTGATCGCCGCGACGAGCGTGCCGCCGGTGGCGAGCATCGGGTCCAGGACGTAGACCTGGCGACCCGAGAGGTCCTCCGGCATCCGCGTCGCGTAGGTCTCCGCCTTGAGGGTCTCCTCGTTGCGGATCATGCCGAGGAAGCCGACCTCGGCCGTCGGCAGCAGCCGGACCATGCCGTCGAGCATGCCGAGCCCGGCGCGCAGGATCGGCACGACCAGGGGCCGCGGGTGGGACAGCTTGACGCCGGTGGTCGCCGTGACCGGGGACTCGATGTCCACCTGCTCCGTGCGCACGTCGCGCGTCGCCTCGTACGCGAGCAGGGTGACCAGCTCGTCGGCGAGACGCCGGAAGGTGGGGGAGTCCGTGCGCTTGTCGCGCAGCGTGGTGAGTTTGTGCGCCACCAGCGGGTGGTCGACGACGTGGATCCGCATGACAACGACATTAACCGAGCTTTCGGGCGCCAGCTCCCGCGCGGTCGCCGGGAGCGCCCTCGAAAGGGTGCCTTCGACAGTCTGTCGCCGCACTGGCATCAAACCACCACTTAGGGGGAAAGTGGGCACGTACGCCCGGCCTGCTACTCCGGGCGAGGACCTCGGCGCGAGGTGGTGCAGCCCATGGCTGACCGGGACATCCAGGAGAACACCCGCACGACCGACACGGTGCCCGCGGCGGAGCCGCCGGGCGCGCCCGGCGGCAGCCGGGAGGAGAGCGACATGGAGCGCCGGCGCAGACGCGCCCAGTTCCTCCGCGAACTGAACGAGGCCAAGGAGCTCCGCGACCGGGTGCAGCCCCGCCGGGCCCGGGCCGCCCGGATGCGGCAGCAGATGCGGATGCGCACCTTCCGCTGGTGACACGCCCGCCCGGAAGATGCCCGTCCGGGCCCCGGGTGAGCCACATCTCTCGGACTGCTGCACGACGCAGCGCGGAAGACCTCTCGCATCGGCGAGGTTTCTGCCACGATTCCGAGTGGGCGGGGTGGTCCCCGTCCGGCCCGGCACCGCCTATGACCAGTGGGAGAGTCACGGTGTACTTCGCCGCACTGCTCGCGCGCACCGAAGACGGGTGGCAAGCGAGCGACACAGACCTCGACAACGTGGAAACCCTGTCCGACTTCGCCGACCTGGCCCGGGACGCCTCCGTCGACGACGACACGGTCCTGGTGTTCATCGAGCAGGAGGACGCCTGGTTCGGCGTCGTCCGGGTGGACGGCGAGGAGGACCCCCGCGTCTATCTCTCCAACGCCGCGGCCGCCCGCCGCAGCTCGTACGGGGCGCTGCTCGCCGACGAGCTCCTCGGCCGCGAGGAGCCGGAGGGCGATCTGGACAGCCTGGTCGACCTCGACGGCACGGAGGACGGCGAGCCGGAGGAGGACGGGGCCGTCGCGGACACCGCGGACGCCTCGCCGCCGGCCCCGGCCGGGCCGCTGGGCGACGCCCAGATCCTGGCCGACCTCGGCATGAGCGAGCGGGAGCTGGCCGCCCTCAGCGAGGACGCCCTCGGCGAGATCGCGGACATGCTCGGCTGCACCGAGGTCCTGGAGGCCGTCCGCTGACCCGCACACTGGTGCGATGAGCGACGCCGCCCCCGACCGCAGCCCCGACCCCGTGCGCGACCCGTGGCGCGGCCCCATGCGGGCCGCCCTGGCCGAGGCCGCCTCGGCCCCCGGGACCGGAGACGTGCCGGTCGGTGCCGTGGTGCTCGGCCCGGACGGCTCCGTCATCGGCCGTGGCCGCAACGAACGCGAGGCCACGGGCGATCCGACGGGCCATGCCGAGGTCCTGGCGATCCGCGAGGCCGCGCGGGCCGTGGGCGAGTGGCGGCTGACCGGCTGCACCCTGGTGGTGACGCTGGAGCCGTGCACGATGTGCGCGGGCGCGATCGTGCTCTCCCGGGTGGACCGCGTCGTCTACGGGGCGGTCGACGAGAAGGCGGGCGCGGCCGGCTCCCTCTTCGACGTCCTCCGCGACCGCCGCCTCAACCACCGCCCCGAGGTCGTCCACGGCGTCCTGGCCGAGGAGTGCGCGGCGCTGCTCACGGACTTCTTCCGTACCCGCTGAGGTCCCGCCGAGGCCCCGCTCAGGCCCCCTGCGCCCTCCTCGCGGGAACCGATTTCAGGGCACGGCCAAACGTCCGCTAAGCTCTCTCTCGGTAGCGTGTCCGAGCGGCCTAAGGAGCACGCCTCGAAAGCGTGTGTGGGGGCAACTCCACCGTGGGTTCAAATCCCACCGCTACCGCCATGGAACCGCCCCCGGTCTGCGCGAGCAGGTCGGGGGCGGTTTTTTGCGCGCCCGGCGCGCCGGAAGCCCCTCCCGGCGCGGACGGCGATCCCCGCGATCCCGGCGAGGCACGGACGGCGATCCCGGCGGCGCGGTCAACCTCACCGCCCCAACGTCCCACATGCGGGCGGGAATTCTACCCCTATGGCACGTCTTTCCGCCTTGTCTCCTCGCTTTTGCTTCAGGCCGACAGCGCTTGTGGTGGAATTTCCTCGGATCGAGAAGCGGGTCGAACAGCGACCTTCTCCGGGTCAGCTCGCAGTTCCCTGAAGAGGACCTCATGAAGGTGCCCACACGCATCATGGCCGTGCACTGCGTGGTGACGTTTCCCGATGTGGTCGACATCGAGAACGCGCCCGGCATGAGGCACGCCCTGCGCGGCATCATCCAGGCCCACGGGCCCACCTGTCACGCCCTGATCGCCGATCTCTCCGCTTCCCGTTTCGCGACGGCGACCACGCTGTCGGTCCTCGTGGAGGCCAGGCTGCTCGCACAGGACTGCGGAATGGCGCTGTACGTGGTCGCCCCGGCCCCCTTGACCAGGAAGGTCTTCGCCCTCACGGGGCTTCGCGAGGTCATGCCGCTGTACCGCAGCCTCGACGACATCCCCTTGCCCGAGCCGCAGCCCCAGCCCGACTGAGCGTGCTCGGCGAAGTCCTGTGCGGTTCAGCCGGCCCCGAAGGGGCGCGGGGAACCGCGCGACCAGCCACGACGCACCCCGGTTGACGCGCCCGGCGTCCGGCGGAGCGCTCAGGCCGGCACGCTCCCGTCCCGCGGCCCGGCCTCCTCGGCCCGCGCGGCAGCGGCGGAGGCAGCGGAGGCTGCGGAAGCGGCGGAGGGCAAGGTGTCCACGAAGGTGAACCCGCCGTCGACCCCCGCGATCCGCATCACCTTCGACACCTGCGGCACGCCCCGCACCAGCCGGAGCCGCCCGCCCCGGCAGATCATCCGGTGCCGCGCCCTCAGCAGCAGCCGTAAGCCGCTCGCGTCCAGGAAGGTCACCCGCCGGAGGTCGATCACGATGTCGGCCCGGAATCTCTCCGTGAGGGCATCGACCCGCGGCCGGAGCCGCTGCTCCGCCAAGATGTCTATTTCTCCGTGCAGTTCAATGATGATCGCGCCGAACGCCACACGCTCCCGCATGGCGAAGGCGGGCTCGTCCACTCCCATAGGTCTCTCACCGACCTCCCACGCCCGCATATGCCGGTATGCCTTTCTGGTGCCCCGGCAGTACCCGAATCTCACCTTCGACGCAAAGCTGTGATCGCATCTCCGCCTGCGCGGACGGGGTGGGAGCGGGCCGCTGAGGCACTGAGGGGCACAGGCGCGTCGCGGAGCCATGTGGTGTGCGCGGGCGGTGCGGGAGGCGCGCGGGGCGCGTCGGGCGGGACGGACGTGACGGTCGGACCGGGCCGCGGCGTGGGATGCAGGTCGGGGGAAGCGGCGTCGGGGGGAGAGCCGCTTCCCCCGGCGAGGACACGGCCTCCAAGTACGGGCCGCAGTCGGGGGAACGCGCGGCCCGAACCCCGCAGTGAGGTCCATGTCCCTGGTCCGCCGCATTCCTGCCAGATACGGGGACCACGCCCCCATCCTCCGCCCCCCGGGAGGGCGGGGAGTCCGGCGAAGGGCCCGCCTTGAAGGGCCTTTGGTCCTTAAAGGTGGTGTGAGGTCCCGCCACCACCTGGCCCGAACCAGCGTTTCGGCCAAATGTGCGGATAGAATCTCGCGACCGCAGAGGCACAGGGGACTCAGGGGAGGCGTGCGCCGTGGCACAGGCGAAGAAGGTCGCGCTCTACGCCGTCATCATTTTTGTGGCGTACACGATCATCCACTCCCCCGCCCGGTCGGCCGATCTTGTGCAGATAGGCTTCGAGGGCATCTCGGACGCTGCCAAGAGCATCGGCGAGTTCATGACCCAGCTGATCAACTGAGGGACAGCCCGTGATCCGTCACCTGGTCCTGTTCAAGCTCAACGAGGGTGTCGAGCGCGACGACCCGCGCGTCGTCGCCGGCGTGCAGGCGTTCGAGAAGCTCGGCGAGCTCATCCCGGACCTCCGGTTCTGGGAGTGCGCCTGGAACATCTCGGACCGGCCCATCGCCCACGACTTCGCCATCAACTCCGCCGTCGAGGACCTCGACGCGCTCCAGCGCTACCTGGAGCACCCGGCGCATCAGGCGGGTGTTGCGCAGTGGCGCGAATTCGCCACCTGGGTGATCGCCGACTACCCGTTCTGAGCGGCCCCCGGCCCTTTCCCCGCCCGGCCCACCAGGCCCCTCACCCCTTGGGTGAGGGGCCTGTTCCGTGGTCAACACGGTGTTTTGCGGTGCTTGCACACAGTGCACATGTCTTGTGATGCTATGACCGCTTTTGCCGGATGAGTTGACTGTGAAGGGTGGCGTGACCGTGTCGGCCCGTACCGTCCCCGAAGCCCCCCACCAGCGCGAACAGCCCGTCACGCCCGGGCCCGGCGGCCCGGCCGCCGGGGGCGCCCCCGACACCCCTCCCGTCACACCTCCTGCCACATCTCCCATCACCCCTCCCGCCGCCGCTCCAGTGCCCCCCACGCACCAGGAGCCTCAGGAAGAGCGGGAGGAGCACCCCGAGCCCGGCGAGCCCGCCAGAAGCCGCGGCGCGGACGCCAGGGCGCTCACCCAGGTGCTCTTCAAGGAGTTCGTCACCCTGGAGCCGGGCACGGCCGAGCACACCCGCGTCCGGGCCGCCCTGATCGAGGCCAACCTCCCCCTCGTCCGCTACGCCGCCGCCCGCTTCCGCAGCCGCAACGAGCCCATGGAGGACGTCGTCCAGGTCGGCACGATCGGACTGATCAACGCCATCGACCGCTTCGACCCCGACCGCGGAGTGCAGTTCCCGACCTTCGCGATGCCCACGGTCGTCGGCGAGATCAAGCGCTACTTCCGGGACAACGTCCGCACCGTCCACGTGCCGCGCCGCCTGCACGAGCTGTGGGTGCAGGTCAACGGCGCGAGCGAGGACCTGACGGTGCTGCACGGGCGGACGCCCACCACCGCGGAGATCGCCGAGCGGCTGCGGATCCCCGAGGACGAGGTGCTGGCCTGCATCGAGGCCGGCCGTTCGTACCACGCCACCTCCCTGGAGGCGGCGCAGGAGGGTGACGGGCTGCCGGGCCTGCTGGACCGGCTCGGGTACGAGGACCCGGCCCTCGCCGGGGTCGAACACCGGGACCTCGTGCGCCATCTGCTCGTCCAACTGCCGGAGCGCGAGCAGCGCATTCTGCTGCTGCGCTACTACAGCAATCTGACGCAGTCACAGATCAGCGCGGAGCTGGGCGTCTCCCAGATGCACGTGTCCCGGCTGCTCTCCCGGAGCTTCGCCCGACTGCGTTCCGCAAATCGAATCGATGCCTAACCCTCACGGGTGACGGGCCCCTGCGGCGCCCCGATGTCAGTGGGCAGATATGTCGACTTGACGCTACAGCGTGTTGCCGACATGTGACATTCTGCTGGAACTGCGTTTGCCACAGCCCGGCCTCCGGTATTCAGGTGGAGGCTGAAGCCCTCGCACGAGGGTGTTGCTGTGACCCGTCCGCGACCTCAAGGGGGTGGCATGTCCGTAGACCTGGGCAGCGCGAAGGTGCTCGCCAATGACGCACCGCACGCCGTGCTCGACGACTGCGAAGCCATCGACACCCGCACCCTCTCCCGTTCACTGTTCCTGCGGCTCGCCACGCTCGAGCGGGACAGCGTGGAGCGTACGTACGTCCGTGACACCCTCATCGAGCTCAACCTCCCCCTCGTGCGGTACGCCGCGGCCCGCTTCCGCAGCCGCAACGAACCGATGGAGGACATCGTCCAGGTCGGCACGATCGGACTGATCAAGGCGATCGACCGTTTCGACTGCGAACGCGGGGTGGAATTCCCGACCTTCGCGATGCCCACCGTCGTCGGCGAGATCAAACGCTTCTTCCGGGATACCAGTTGGTCGGTGCGCGTGCCGCGCCGGCTCCAGGAGCTGCGGCTCGCCCTGACCAAGGCCAGTGACGAGCTCGCCCAGAAGCTCGACCGCTCGCCCACCGTGCCCGAACTGGCCCTGTGCCTGGGCGTCTCCGAGGACGACGTGGTGGACGGCCTGGCGGTGGGCAACGCCTACACGGCCAGCTCGCTGGACTCCCCCTCCCCCGAGGACGACGGCGGCGAAGGCTCGCTCGCGGACCGGCTGGGCTATGAGGACACCGCGCTGGAGGGCGTCGAGTACCGCGAGTCCCTCAAGCCCCTCCTGGCCAAGCTGCCCCCGAGGGAGCGGCAGATCATCATGCTCCGCTTCTTCGCCAATATGACGCAGTCCCAGATCGGCGAGGAAGTCGGCATCTCGCAGATGCACGTCTCCCGGCTCCTCACGCGGACGCTGTCCCAGCTCAGGGAAGGGCTGATCGCCGACTGACGCCGGCGGGCCGGCACGGCGCGCCCGTGCGCACGGCCCTGCTCGCACACCCGACCGTACGGACATCCGTACCCACATCCGCCGCGCCCATGTACTCCTGACGCTCCGTCAGCCACACTGGGCCGATGCGACGGAAGACCATCGTCTCCGCTTCCGCTTCAGCCGGGGTGCTCGCGCTCGCCCTGGGAGCGGTACTCACGGGATGCGGCGGCAGCGACCGCGAAGGCTACGTCGCCACGGGGGCCGCCGGACCCGGAACGCCCCGTTCGACGACCGTTCCCCCGCAGGGCGGCGTGGAGCTGTTCCCGCTGGCCGGCGGACAGGCTACTCCGACGCCGGAGCAGTCACCGGCAGCACCCTCGGCGGCCACGGCACCCCTCCCGGACCCCCCGACGACCTCGGACGGCCCCGCACCGGCCCCGCCCACAGCGCGGAGCCCGGTCGACACCGGCAGCGGCTCCCCATCCTCCGGGCCGCACACCCGCCCGGCTCCGGGCCCCGGACCGGACGGCTCCTCTCCGTCGAAGCCCCGGCCGAAGCCTCCGCCGAAACCTTCGAAACCGTCGAAGCCGCCCACCGGCACACCGCCCGCCCCACCGGCGAAGCTCACCCACGGCGAGCCGCGCAGGGAGCCGGACGAGCGCCGCTGGTGCGAGAAGGTCACCCTCACGTTCACCAATTCCGGCGGCCGTCCGGTCACCGACGGCACGGTCACCTTCGGCACCCACGTCATCGGCCCGCTCGGCACCGACTGGTCGACGATCACCTCCTCCCGGCCCCTCCCCGCGCCGATCGGCGCGGGAGAGACGAAGGAAGAGGCGTGGACGGTCTGCGTCGACGACTGGCGGGTGCCGCCGGGCATGCACGTCGAGACACGGGACGTCTCGGTGAAGTGGAAGTGAGGCCCCGCGGGCCTCACACCCGAGGGATCAGAGCGCGAGCCACGCCACGCCCGCGATGACCGCGAGCGCGACGATCACACCGACGATCAGTCCCACGCGCGGCCCGGAGGAGGTGGCGGCCGGCGTCGCCGGGGCGGCGGCGCGGCGCCCGGTGGTGCCCTCGTCGACGAAGGCGCGGAACATCTGGGTGCTGCCCGCGGGGTCGTAGCTGCCCTCGGGGTTCTGCTGCTGCGGGTTGGCCATAGGCCAGGACCCTAGCGAAGCGGGCCCGGCCCGTACGCGGCGGGCTCGCGCGTTTCCCCTGCCGGAACCCTAAAACCCTCCTACCTGGTGCTTTACAACCCACCGGCGAGGTCTTGAGGTTTCCTTTACCCCGAAAGGCACGATTTCGTTTGCCTGTAGCAACCAAACGCTGCTTCTATGGTTGCCCTAAGCAACCTAAAGGGAGAGGTGCCGGGTGGCCGCGCAGGAGCAGTACGAGGAGCTGGCACGACAGCTCAGCGTCGTCGCCGCGGTGCGGCGCGATCTCGGGCGGCTGCTTCCGCACGACTGCTCGCCGGCCTCCGCCGTCCTGCTGGCGCAGCTCCAGCAGTACGGCGAGATCCGGATGAGCAAGCTCGCCGAGCTGCTCGCCGTCGACATGTCGGTCACCAGCCGCCATGTGGCGTACGCGGCCGAGCGCGGCTGGCTGGACCGGCAGGCCGACCCCGCCGACAAGCGCTCGCGGCTGCTGCGCATCACCCCCGCCGGAGAAGCGCTGCTGCGGGAGGTGTCCGCGCGCTACACCCAGGCGCTGGCCACCTTCCTCAAGGACTGGCCGGACGACGACATCGGCCGCCTCATCGACTTGCTGGCGCGGCTGCGCGAGAGCTTCGGCGACTGCCGGGCCCGCCCGTCGCACCAGACGCACCACGAGGAAGCCCCTCAGGCAAGCGCCGCCGTGTGAGCGGTCGGCACCCCACGAACCAGCACTCGCACAAGGAGTAAGGAACTCAATTGGCTACGACCACACCCGCCGGTGTGGGGGCAGGCCACGCCAAGCACGGAGGCCAGGACGGCTCCGACGCCCCCATGACGCATCGGCAGATCATGGAGGCGCTGTCCGGGCTGCTGCTCGGCATGTTCGTCGCGATCCTGTCCTCGACGATCGTCTCCAACGCGCTGCCGCAGATCATCCATGACCTGCACGGCAGCCAGTCGTCCTACACCTGGGTCGTCACGGCCTCGCTCCTCGCGATGACCGCGTCCACCCCGCTCTGGGGCAAGCTTTCGGACCTCTTCAGCAAGAAGCTGCTGGTCCAGATAGCCCTGGTCATCTACGTCGCCGGTTCGGCCGCGGCCGGGCTCGCCCAGAACAGCGGCATGCTGATCGCCTGCCGCGCGGTCCAGGGCATCGGCGTCGGCGGTCTGTCGGCCCTGGCCCAGATCGTCATGGCGGCGATGATCTCCCCGCGTGAGCGCGGGCGTTACAGCGGCTACCTCGGTGCGACCTTCGCCGTCGCCACCGTCGGCGGCCCGCTGCTCGGCGGTGTCATCACCGACACCAGCTGGCTGGGCTGGCGCTGGTGCTTCTACGTCGGTGTGCCGTTCGCGGTCATCGCGCTGATCGTGCTGCAGAAGACGCTGAAGCTGCCCGTGGTGAAGCGGGACGTCAAGGTCGACTGGCTGGGCGCGTTCTTCATCAGCGCCGCCGTGACCCTGTTGCTGGTCTGGGTGACCCTGGCGGGCAAGAACTACGACTGGATCTCCTGGCAGACCTACGTCATGGTCGCCGGTTCGATCGTGCTCGGTGCGATCTTCGTCTTCGTGGAGTCCAAGGCGTCGGAGCCGATCATCCCGCTGCGGCTGTTCCGCAACAAGACGATCACCCTGGCGTCCGCCGCGAGCCTCTTCGTCGGTATCGCGATGTTCAGCGGCACCGTCTTCTTCTCGCAGTACTTCCAGCTCGCCCGGGGCGAGTCGCCGACGATGTCCGGTGTGATGACGATCCCGATGATCGGTGGTCTGTTCATCTCCTCGACCGTCTCCGGTCAGATCATCACCAAGACCGGTCGCTGGAAGGCGTGGCTGGTCACCGGCGGCATCCTGCTCACGGCGGGTCTGGGGCTGCTGGGCACCATGCGGTACGACACCCCGTACTGGCACCTGGCCCTGTACATGGCGCTCGTGGGCCTCGGCCTCGGCATGATGATGCAGAACCTGGTGCTCGCCACGCAGAACCAGGTGGCCCCGCAGGACCTCGGCTCCGCCAGCTCCGTCGTCACCTTCTTCCGCTCCCTCGGTGGTGCGGTCGGTGTCTCGGCGCTCGGCGCGGTGCTCGGCAACCGGGTCACGGACTACGTCAAGGACGGCATGGCCGAGCTCGGCCCGAAGGCCGCCGGGGCCGCGCAGGGCGGCGGTGGCGGGGGCATCCCCCAGCTGGACAAGCTGCCCGCCCCGATCCGCACGGTGATCGAGAGCGCCTACGGGCACGGCGTCGGCGACGTGTTCCTCTACACCGCCCCGACCGCGCTGCTGGCCTTCATCATCACGCTGTTCATCAAGGAGGTCACGCTGTCCGGCCGCTCCGGCGGGCAGGCGGCGGCCGCCGAGGCCGCTCCGGCGGGCACCGAAGGGGCCCGGCAGAAGGGCTGACACAGACCCCGGCGGCGGGGGCGCGGAACTGAGCGGAGACGCGCCCCCACCCGTCGGAGACCCGGGACCTGAACGGCATGAACGGTCCCGGAGAAGGGCCCCGGACAACGGTGGTGCGCGCACGGGCAGGGGACGGCCCGCGCACCACGGTCCGGGGCCCTCATGCGTGCCGCGGGGGCCTTGGGGCGTGTCTTACGGATCAGCCCGGATCAGGCCGCGGCGTCCGGTGCGGTAGCTCGCAAGGCGGAGCATCTCCCGCGTACTGGGCGTACTCGGGT